>NC_012115.1:0-137500 GCF_000021725.1 Nautilia profundicola AmH | reverse complement strand
CAAGATCGCTTCCTCTTAATGGCACGTTTTTGGTAACGTTTACACTTGAATAAAGGTAACTTGTAGTCGTATCAAACTCGGCCGCACAAGTGTCAACTTCGTTATAGTCGATTTCAACGCCTAATTTTTTTCTTGCCTGATATACATCCTCTTCGGTTTTGCCTATAAGTTTTGCAATCATTCTATCGCTAAATCCGTATGTTTTGGCTTTTCTTAAAAGATCTTCATTTTCTAAAATCGCCGGTGTTATTTCTTTTTCGAGTTCAACAATTTCTTTAATCTGATTTAAAAACCACGGATCAATTTTGCATATATCAAAAATTTCCTCTACGCTTTTGCCTCTTCTGAACGCTTCCGCAACATAAAGAAGCCTGTTTTCATTAGGAATTCTTATGTTTTTTACAAGTGTCTCTTCATCGCATTCGATTTTTTCAAATCCGTCAAGTCCGGTTTCAAGTGAATATAGGGCTTTTTGAACTGATTCTTTAAACGTTCTTCCTATCGCCATAACCTCACCAACACTTTTCATTGAAGTTGTAAGCGTTGCGTCAGCCTGAGGGAACTTTTCAAACGTAAATCTAGGAATCTTAGTAACAACATAGTCTATTACAGGTTCAAAGCTCGCTGCTGTGCCGGTAATATCGTTTTGAATTTCGTCAAGCGTGTATCCCACAGCTAAAAGAGTCGCTATTTTTGCAATAGGATAACCGGTAGCTTTTGATGCAAGGGCCGAACTTCTTGAAACCCTCGGATTCATTTCGATTACGATCATTCTACCGTTTTCAGGGTTTACCGCAAACTGAACGTTACTTCCACCCGTATCAACACCGATTTCTCTTAGAATTGCAAAAGATGCATCCCTCATTTTCTGATATTCTTTGTCAGTGAGCGTAAGTGCCGGTGCAACCGTAATACTGTCACCCGTATGCACACCCATAGGATCAACGTTTTCTATAGAACACACAATTATACAGTTATCATTTCTGTCCCTGATAACTTCCATTTCGTATTCTTTCCAGCCAAGCATTGATTCAAGAATCTCAATTTCGTTAATAGGGCTGGCTTCGATACCCGTTTTTGCAAGCGCTTTAAATTCTTCCATATTGTAAGCAACACCGCTTCCAAGTCCTCCAAGTGTATATGCGGCTCTGACAATCAGAGGAAATCCGATGTTTTTTGCTATTTCAACAGCTTCATCAAGCGTATGGGCGGTTTCACTTTTTGCCAAATCAAGACCTATTCTCTCAACGGCCTGTTTAAACTCCTCTCTGTCTTCACCCTTTTTAATCGCTTCCGGGTTTGCCCCTAAAAATTCAATACCTTCAAGCATTCCTTTTTCATACATTTCCATTGCGACATTAAGTGCTGTCTGCCCTCCCATTGTAGGAAGAATCGCATCAACATTTTCTTTTTGAATAATTTTAGCCACAACATCGGCGGTAATCGGCTCGATATATGTAGCGTCGGCAAACTCCGGGTCTGTCATAATTGTAGCCGGGTTTGAGTTTACAAGAACAACTCTGTATCCTAATGATTTAAGTGTTTTTGCGGCCTGAACGCCTGAATAGTCGAATTCGCAAGCCTGTCCTATTACGATCGGACCGGAACCTATAAGCAGTATGGTCTTAATATCTTCTCTTTTTGGCATACGGTACCTTTTTTATATGTAATTATATCCTAAAGAATTAAGAATTGAGAATTGAGAATTGAGAATTAATATAAATATATGTATAATTCCGTTAAAAAGGTTTAATTTGAGTTTACCTCAAAAGATTGAAACATTAAGACTTGCCACTGTTTTTAATAAAAAAACAAGAGAATATGCCATAGAAAAACTCAAAAAAGACAAATCATACCTGCTTAAATGCCTGAGTGAAGATGTAAAAGAAGATGTGATTTTCAGAAACTACAACGACTACCTGACATCTGTAGTGCTTGAAGAAGAAGGTAAACGCGAAAGAATAAAACCTATCAAACGTCAAAAGGTGTTTTCTACAAAAGAGTTTTTAAAATTCTACATACACGACCTTGAAAACACACCCGATGAATTTAAAATACAAAAAGTAGGCGTTTTCGATACGGAAACCACTGATATTTACGGATATATTATTTCATATGCGGTTGTTATACAGGATATGCAGAGTATGGATACCGAAGAGATTTACGATTTTTTAAACCCTAAGGCGAAAATCAGCGAAGAAGCGTATGAAGTTCATAAAATCAAACAAGAAGACATCGAACACAAACCTACATTTGCCGAAAAAAAAGATGAATTCTTACAGATTTTCGACAATCTCGACATGGTGGTGGGTCATAACGTGCTTTACGATTTCGGGGTTCTTAAAAGAGAGCTTGAAAGGGCGGAGCATTTCCCGAACATCATAGACATTCCGATATTTGACACAATGTACTATTCTGCCGACGTCGTAGTGCTTGAAAAGAAAAAAATGCCAAGACTTGAAGAATGTGTGGCGTTTTTCTTCGGTAAACAAAATGCAAATTACCACGACGCCCTGGAAGACGTTAAAATGACGCTTAAAGTATTCAACAGGCTTCTTCAGGAAAAATAATCGCAAAACACCCCTTTAACCCCCATCTTAAAAAGATCTAAGATCTTTTTTTTATCATTTACCGTATAAACGTTTGTGTAAATATTTTCTTTTAAAAGTTCCGAAACTGTCTTTTTATTAAAATTATCAATATCTATATGGTACGCACATACGTTTAGATCTTTTAAATACGCTTTTAAATCTTTCATTTCATAATCAAAAAGAGCCGCAGTATGATACTTTTGCAATTTTTTTATATACCCGTGATTATAAGATGAAATAAGCACAAGGTCTTTTACTCCGAACTTTTCAATCCTTTCCCTTAGATCTTTTATAATGTAATCTTCATCAATATCAGAATCTTTAATTTCAAGATTTGCGGGAAATGAATGCTGTTTAATAAAAGCCAGTACTTCATCAAGATGCGGAATGGAGTTTTTATTCATGTCCGACAGTTCTTGGATATTCAATTCTTTATTAAAAGGATTGTTTTTTATAAACTTTGATACGTTGTCAAGTGTTTTTATCTCATCTAAAGTAAGCTCACCGACGCAGTATCTGTCAAATCTGTCCGACACGTCCGTAAGCTCTCTTAAATCCCCGTCGTGTATCACAACAGGTTTTAGATCTTTTGTATAGTGTACGTCGAATTCAAACATATCGAATCTGTTTAACGATTTTTCAAATGCAGGCATGGTGTTTTCTGGATAAAAAGCCCTTAATCCCCTGTGTGCTATACAGATGTGTTCTTTTTCAAACGCTTTAAACATATGCGGCCTTTATTGTTTTTATATTATAATTCTTTTTACTTTTAAATAAAAGGGGATTTATGAGTATTTTTGACAGTATCATATTAGGAATTGTAGAAGGAATCACCGAATTTTTACCTATTTCATCTACTGCACACATGATAATAGTTTCCACTCTTTTAGGACTTAAACAAAGTGTTCAAAACGTGGCTTTTGAAGTAATAATCCAGCTCGGTGCCACACTTGCAATTGTTTTAATATATCTTGAAAAAATAAACTTTAAAGAAATTAACCTTTGGAAAAAGGTGCTGATTGCATTTATGCCCCTTGCGGTAATAGGTTTTCTTTTAAGACATCAGATAAAGGCTCTTTTTACAATCCAGACGGTTGCGTGGATGTTTATAATCGGAGGAATTGTCTTTTTTATTGTTGAAAAGATCTATTCGGAAGAAAAAGTCAAAATCAGGGATGTTGAAAAAGTAAGCTTAAGAGAGGCACTGATTATAGGATTCTTTCAAGTTTTTGCCCTAATTCCCGGTACCAGCAGAAGCGGTGCAACTATTGTAGGCGGAATGCTAAGCGGGCTTAGCAGAAAAACGGCTGCGGATTTCAGTTTTTTACTTGCAATTCCCACAATGTTTGCGGCAAGCGGTTATGAGCTTCTTAAAAACATTGATTCTTTTACAAACCAGAATATGACGGTTTTAGCGGTAGGCTTTGTTGTAAGTTTCATAGCAAGCTATATAGCGGTTAAACTCTTTTTGAAATATGTTCAGAAATATACGCTAAACGCATTCGGGGTTTACAGAATTATCTTCGGTATTATTCTTCTGTATCTTATAAATCAGGGGATTATAACTTCTTAATCCTCCATAAAATACTTTATCGCCAGATAATAAGCAAAATAAATTAAAAAGAAAAATATTACGGTAGAAATAAGTGGGTTTGTCATAAATGTGGAAACAAGGGCGAAAATCGCCACAAAAAGAATAAAAAGTTCAAAAATTCCAAACATTAATTTGTTCAGAATATCGAACTTCATTTTAAATCATTTCATAAAACTGTTTGAATATGTATTTTGCATCTCTCGGTCCCGGAGAGGCTTCCGGGTGATGCTGGACTGAGAATACTTTTTCGTTTTTGTATTTCACACCTTCAATTGTATTGTCAAAAAGGTTTTTGTGTGTAACTTCAGCAATTTCCTCGATTTCTTCAGGAACGTTGTAGTTGTGGTTTTGGGCTGTTATTTCAACTTCCGGATATTTTCCTATGAAGTTCTTAACAGGATGGTTCCCTCCGTGGTGTCCGAATTTAAGTTTGAATGTAGGATATCCATGTGCGATACTTAAAAGCTGATGTCCAAGACAGATTCCGAACATCGGAACTTTTGCATCAAGCAGCTTTTTGATTTTTTCATGCACGTCTTTTAAAATAAGAGGATCCCCCGGACCGTTACTTAAAAACACACCCTGAATTTCACCGTTTTGATATCTTTTAATCACATCCTCAACAGGAGTGTTTGCAGGTACCACCACACATTCCATTCCGGCTTCGGTAAGTTCGTTTAATATGTTTCTTTTTACACCGAAATCATAAACCACGATTCTTTTATCTGTGTTTTTAGGGTTGTATTTAAACTCTATATCGTTCCATGCGCCGTTTGGATGGATATATTCTTTATCGGTCGTAACTTCTTTAATATAATCAATTTCCTGAATGGAAGGGGTTGAGTCAAGTATTTTTTTAAGTTCTTCTTTATCATGGATTTCGCTTGATGCTATCATCATCATAGCACCCTGGGTTCTGATAGTTTTGGTAAGATATCTCGTATCGATTTCGCTAATTCCCAAAATACCCTCTTGCTTCAAAAACTCTCCAAGGCTTTTTTCACCTCTGAAATTTGAATATGTATCGATATATTCTCTTACAATTACACCTTTAAGCCATGCGCCTTTACTTTCCATATCGTCTTCGTTTACGCCAACGTTTCCGATTTCAGGCATTGTAAATACAACAAACTGCCCAGCATAGCTTGGGTCTGTAATAATTTCCTGATATCCCGTCATAGATGTGTTAAAAACAATCTCACCGACTGCAGTACCTTCCGCACCGAATCCTTTGGCTTCAAAAAAATCACCGTTTGCTAAAAGAATACTAATTTTCATCATAATCCTTTAAATAAGTCCTCTTTTTCTTAACTCTTGTTCATATAATCTTTGGAATACAAGTTCAAATTCTTCACTTCCCGGTACCAAAGGTCTTTTATAATTTTCTATTTTTCTATAAACTTCGTCTCTTGCTTCAATTTCTCTGTGTAAAAATTCCATAATCGATTTGTAGATAATGTTTTTGATTTTACCGTCTCTTACGTCGTAATCGATCAGCTCTTTATCCCAGAGTTCTTTTACTAAAAAGTGTGCAAGATCATCTATTCTTTCATCTCTTTTAAGGTTAAAACCTTCCTCTTCGGCAACTTTACTTTTTATTAATTTAAATACTTCTCTTCTATCAACATCATAAAAAAGAAATTCATTCTCTTCTTCTTGTTGTGCAAGTATTTCTCTTGCTTTATTTTCTATTTCTCTTTCCCATGCTACATCATCTTCTATAATTTCTTCTATTTCTTTAGTTGCTACATCCATGTTTTTCGGGAAAGTTACATATCCGCTATTTAGCAAATCAACGCTTATTTTTCTGGCAAGAAAAGGCACTTGGGCTTCTTTTATAAGCATACTTAACCTTTTTTTAGAATTATACCAAATAAATGGGTTGTCACGTAATAATGCAATTAGGGTTAGTCTTAATTTTTATAAAAGAAAAAAATATTTGTTCTTTTATAATTTTAAAATTCCCATAAAAATTTAACCTTAGTTTAATATTGCTATTTTTTTGCTATAATTGAAAAAAAGTGAAAATATGAAAAAATTATTCTTTTTATGTTTTTTGATAATATATGCTTTTTCTAAAATTTTAATAGTTAATTCTTATGATCAAAAAGATCAGTGTGGAATTCCTCAATTAAATGGATTCTTATCTTTGATGTATGAACAAAAATTTTCACCAACTGATTTTGATATATTTTTCTTAAATGCAAGAGTTACAACTAAAGAAAATTTAAAACAAAAAGCGGCAAAAATATTAAAAAATATTGATAAATATCAATATGTTGTAACATTTGATGATGCTGCATTTCAACTAATTGCAATTCCTGCTTCAAAATTACATAAAACCGTTTTTTTCTCAGGTATTAACATTCCTTTTCATACATACCAAAAAAAATACAATTTAAATAAACAATTTTTTGGAGGCGTATATGAAAAGCTCCATATTAAAGAAGTTTTAACAACATTTAATAAAATAAATAAAATTAATAAAATTGCAATTTTGTATAACAAAGGCGTAGGTGAATTAGTAAAAAATCAAATTGTAAATGAATTAAAAAGTACAAATTTCCAAAATAGTCTTTTATTGGTTGAATGTCAAAACGTAAAAGAATTAAAAAATAAAATTAACGACATAAATAATAACAAATCCATTACTTTATTTATACCATTAACGCTCTCTTTAACGGAAAACAATAAAAAAATCCCTTTTTATAAATTAAAAGACATATATCTTGAAAAAATTAAAAAACCTGACATAGGAATTAATATGACCTTTGTAAAAATGGGTTTTTTGGGATTTGGCGGTGTAGATTTTTTTGCAATGGGTAAAAGTACGGCTAAAATAATGCTTAATTATACAAAAACAAAAAAATTACATATTATTAATGCTCCAAAAGCATATTATTACATTAATGTTAATAGAGCAAAACATATTGATTTCAAACTTCCTGAATGGTTTATAAAAAATTATGTTAAAGAATTGGTGTGGTAAAAAAAGTTTATTTTTATATTTTGGTTTTTTTTAGTTTTTTTGCATTTTCAGTAATAATATTTAACATATGGTTATATAAAAAAGAATCACAAGTAGTAATATCCGTTACCTCAACATATCAGTATAAAATGATAATTAACGAAGTCCTTTATAATAAAATTTACTTAATTAAAAATATACTTGATAAATATTATAAAGAAATTATAAAAAATGAGATGAAAAAAAAAGTTGAACTTGTAAATAACGATTTATATAAACTAATCACTATTTTAAAAACACTACAAAATTTAGATTTTAAAAATTACAAATCATTTCTTTTCAAATATATACTTAATATTTATAATGAGGATATAGAAATTATACAAAATAATAAAATAATGGTTTCAAAAAAGCTTGAAAGAATCGGAAAAGATTTTAATTATCCATGCAATCCATTTAAAAATTATGGACAATGCTCTATTGTTAAAAATAATAAATTCACAATTGTAAAATATTCCCCCGCATATAAATTAATAATAGTAAGTAGTTTCAGACTAAATAATTTTAATACAAAGTCTGTAGCAGAAAAATTAATAACGGTTTTAAAAACTATTCCTGACATTATTATTTACTATAACGGTATAAAATTAAAAGGAGAATTTTATACTGATCAATTTTATATTTTTGACAAATTTAAACCCTTAAACATATTTTTTGGATTTGGTATAAAATATCAAAAAATTGATTCGCTTTCTTCACTTGTTAATAAAAAAGTAATACAAGCAGTTAAACCGATACTATATACATTTGCAATAATCTATTTCATAATAATAAGTTTGATGTACTCTATTATTTTTACTATTTTTAGAAAAAACATTAAAAATATTGACAATACTATTAAAGACTTTAATCAAAAAGCCGTGACAGACAAGCTTACAGGAATATATAATAGATTAGGGTTCGAAAATGAAATAAATAATAAAAAATGCAAATATTTTCTAATTATAGATTTAGATAATTTTAAATATATTAATGATACTTTTGGACATGAAATAGGAGATAAAATTTTAAAAGAATTTACAAAATTATTAAAAAAATATTTCAAGAATGATATTCTCGGTAGATGGGGAGGAGATGAATTTTTAATTTGTACTAATAAAAACAAGAGTGAAATTCAGGATATTTTGGAAATAGTAAATCTACATTTAAAAGAGATTCAAAAGACTTATGATAAAAATTTAACTAAAAATTTATCTGCAAGCGCAGGCGGATGCGGTAATAATATGTTAGACCTACAAAAAAGATTTAACAATGCCGATTTAGCCTTATATAAAGTTAAAAAAACTAAAAAAGGAAAAGTATTGTTTTATAGAGACATTAATTATATTAAAATTGAAAAAGAAGATATTAATAAATAAATTCAGCAGTTTTTAATATGTTTAAATTATTATATTTCTCTGCAAATTCAATTGCTTGTTTTACGTTTTCGCCCTCTACTAAAAAACCTACAGATCCTTTACATTCTTCTAAACCTCCCGCAAGAATAACCTTGGCTTCAAGATTAAATAAAGTCTTAAACGCTTCTATTTCGGTAAATACTTTGCCTTTAAAAAATTTAAGCATTGCGATTTTACTACCAGTGGCAAAATCCACATTTTGTGAAGTTTCCACAAAATACGGAATCAGTTTTTCATGCCCAACGGGAATGATGATATCAGTTCCCCTGCACACAGCTTTGATATAAAGATTTCCGTATGTTCCTCCGTTCGGATCTGCAGCGGCAACTGCGGCATGCTTTTTACCGTTTTCATACCAAAGAGCATTAGCGCCTTTTATAAAAATATCATTTTCATTTATATCGAAATCTTTAATATCCACAAGCATTCCGTTTTGTAAAATTATTACGTTGTCTCTATTTGTAGTAACATTAAATTTGGCGTTAACATTACATCCTGCCGCATAAAGGGAATCTGTTTTTATTTCCAAATGATGAAGAATATAGTTATTCGTAGTGCCGTATGCGATATATACTCTTTTATTAAAATCTATATGCTCGACTAAAGCTTTAGCTATTAAATGTTTGGCACCGTTAACGGTTAGGAGTATTTGTGCTTGCATTGTTTTCTCCGTTTTGCATCATTTGTGTAAGAGTTGCGGCTTTCATTGGATCCATTTTAGCAAGTATTTTCGCCATTACTTTAGGCTGTAATTTTTGCAGTATTTCAAGAGCATCTTTAGGTTTCATGTTTGAGAGAATCTGTGCGGCATTGTTCGGACGCATTTTTGCGTAACTTTGTGTTATTTTGTCAAGTTTAGCTTTTTTAATATCCGCTAAAATCTGTTGATTTTTTTTAATTAACGCTTCAATCTGTTTTTTTTCATCTTCTATTTTTGCAAGCGTTGCGTTTATTTCATCCTGTTGTTTTTTTAATTTTTCTTCTTTTTTCTTCATTAATGCCATATAAGTATTTTTTAGCGCTTCAAAGGCTTCTTGTTTTTCAAGAAGTTTTTCCGCCTGTGCTTCAAGTTCCGCTCTTTTTTGATCGAAAATCTCATAACAGTCAAGAAGTTTTTGTTGATCAACGGCAAAAAGAAAAACCGGTAATATTATTAACCAAAGTTTTATATTTTTCATTTTACACTTTTCACTTTAAAAGATTTCACCTAAAATATCTCCTACTTCAACTTTATCCTGCTGGTTAAGATATTTAAAATGATCAGGTCCGAAAAACAGAAGTATGGAGCTTCCAAACTCAAACCTTCCAAGTTCGTCACCTTTTTTAAGTTTTACAGGTTTCTTATATTCAAAAGTAGTGATTTCTTCATAATCTTTTTGAAGTCTTTCATCAAAATTAAAATGAATTTTCCCAACGATCATAGCACCAACCGCTACAAAATAAAAGTATCTGTCTTTTTTGTCTTTACATCTTAATACAACTCTTTTATTTTTAGGAAAAACGAGTTCTTTTTCCAGCTGAGCAGGTTTTACAGGCATAAGTGTACCCGGAATATATGTGGCTTTTACAATTTCCATATCAATAGGCACATGGAAACGGTGATAATCGCTCGGAGAGAGATATAAATTAATAAAATAACCTCCGTCAATTTTTGTTTCGTACGGTATCAACTCATCAATTTTATATTTTTTACCCTTAATCTGATAAACGTAATTATCTTCAATATCGCCGTTGGCTATTACTTCAGAATCACTTGGACTTACCAGAATATCATCGTCTTCATAAAATTCAATATATTTTTTGTGTCTGATGAAAAGATCATTTAATGTTTCATAATCGCACGGATTTTCAGGCTCATATTTCTCCATATCGATTTTAAAAATTTTCACATACGTTTTATTGATAAAACACTGAATAAATTTAGGAAATTTAGTTGTGGCTATTTTTACTACTATTTTAGAGAGCAAACGGGAGGGGTTCATTTTAGTTTTACTCCTTTTTGTCCTTTTTGAATTTTTCCGATTACATAGGCATCTGAATTTGAAATAATATAATCCACATTATCTTCATCCACCGCCAGTACCAGACCTACACCCATGTTGAATGTTCTATACATTTCGGCTTCATCAACATATTTTGCCATAAAATCAAATATCGGCAGGGTTTTAATTTTATCTTTATAAACGACCGCTTCCAAATCATCAGGAAGAACTCTTGGAAGATTTTCAACAATTCCTCCACCTGTGATATGAGCAAGCGCGTTTATTTTATCTTTGAATTTTTTAAATTCTTTTACATAAATTCTTGTAGGTGTTAGCAATATGTCAATAAGTTTTTTACCGTCAATTTCGTCGTCAAATTTCATGCCTAATTTATCGAAGAACAGTTTTCTAACAAGAGAATATCCGTTTGAATGAATACCGCTGCTCGGAAGTGCAAGTAAAACATCACCGTCTTTTACTTTCGGGTTAAGTTCGTCTTCTTCCGCTACGCCTACGGCAAATCCTGCGAGGTCAAAATCATCTTCATTGTACATTCCAGGCATTTCCGCCGTTTCTCCTCCTATTAACGCACACTCTGCCTGTTTACACCCTTCGGCAATACCTTTTACAGTTGCGGCAGCGGCATCAACATCAAGTTTTCCGGTAGCGTAATAATCAAGGAAAAAGAGAGGTTCACCGAAATTACAGATAAGATCGTTTACGCACATAGCCACAAGATCTATACCGACAGTATCGTATTTTTTTGCATCGATTGCGAGTTTAAGTTTTGTACCCACACCGTCTGTAGCGCTTAAAAGTACAGGCTTCTTATATCCCTTAGGCATTCTAAAAGCTCCGGCAAAACTTCCGATACCGCCTACTACGTTTGAATTGAATGTTTCTTTAACAAAAGGTTTTATTCTCTCTACCAAAGTATTTCCGGCATCAATATCTACACCGGCGTCTTTATAACTGATTGTTCCCATTATTCCTCCTCTTTACATTCACAATAACAACTGCCGAACAGTTTAGTAAGTACCCATGTACTCGGACAAAAATCAAATGCTCCGTATATAAAAAGCATAATAGCTACAAATGCCAAAAGAGCAAGTGCGATTGTTGTAGAACCATTTGCCAACAACATTAAAATAATTATCATCATAAATGCCATTAAAAATCTTTGTAGTCTTTCAGCACATGCGAATTTTTTACTTTTCATAATTCTCCTTTAAAAAATTAATTTATTAACTTCTTCCATTTTTTTAGAAGCAAGTTCTTTTGCTTTTCTTTCTCCTGTCTTTATTATATCCAAAATTTCATCATCATTAAGAGATGCTTTTTTTTCACGTATAGGTGCAACTATGTTTTCAATATTCGCCGCACATCTCTTTTTACACTCCACACACCCTATGCTTCCGGCCCTGCAGGCATTTTCTATTTCTTTTACTTCTTCAGCACTTGAAAAAGCTTTGTGGTATTCAAAAACTATACAAACTTCCGGATGTCCCGGATCTGTTTTTTTAATTCTTGCTGGATCCGTTTTCGCCTGGCGTACTTTTGCCCAGATATCCTCGCTTGTTTCATCAAGATAAATTGCGTTATTAAAACTTTTCGACATTTTTCTGCCGTCAAGTCCAGGAAGACGAGGCATTTCCGTTAAAAGTTCTTTCGGTTCAACAAAAACATCTTCTTTTTTAAACAAATAATGAAATCTTCTTACTATTTCCCTTGCTATTTCAAGATGCGGTTTTTGATCTTCTCCGATAGGTACAAGATTCGCATCGTATAAAATAATATCTGCAGTCTGTAGTACCGGGTATGTTAAAAATCCTGCATTGTTTTTATCTTTATATTCAACCTGTGCCATTGCATCTTTGTATGTTGGGTTTCTCTCAAGCCAGCTTACTGGCGTAATCATATTTAAAACAAGATAAAGTTCCGCATGTTCTTTTATATCGCTTTGAACAAAAATAGTTGATTTTTCCGGATCGATTCCGCATGCAATCCATTCTTTAACAAGTTCTATGCTAAGCTCTTTTAAATCAAGCCCCTCATCATATTTTGTTGAAAGCGCATGCCAATCAGCAACAAAAAAGAATGTGTCATACTTTTCCTGTAACTCCAACCAATTTCTAAGTACACCTATGTAATGTCCTAAATGCAGATTCCCCGTAGGTCTCATTCCACTAACTACTCTCAAAACTTCGCTCCTATTTCTAAAAATGCACCTTTATATTTTAAAAGTGTTTCATTATCACCATCAACCCCATATGCCTCTTTATATCTATATCCGAGTTTGATAAAAGGATTAACAGGTCCCGGAACGTCAATTGTGTATTTTACCGCTCCTTGATAATCATAATGATGATTGTCTCCGGCTTTTGCCCATTTTACATCCCCAATTACCGAAAAGCCAAAAATTTTCATCGTTTCAACATGTCCGTATAAATAAGGCAAAATCACATCCCAATCATTGTCAATCCATGTTTTTGTTATGCCTCCTCCTGTTCCATATATTTTAGTATGTCCCTTCCATATATCAAGACCAAATCCTGCTTCAAAGTCAGCTACTACAGGCTTAAATTCATAAAAAAACGTAAAATCATAAGAATCTATTGTTTGTGTTGTACTTGCGTTTGTAATTGCTGTTGGAATAGAAACGTCCCCGAATATTTCCACATTTCCCGCAATATAATTACTATGCCCGCTTGTATCATATTTTGTATATTGAAATTTAACATTTGGAAACAACGGAACAGGGTAAATTAATTTAACCCAAAAATAAGGATTTTTTTCATCTTGCAGTCCGAAATTTCCTGTATTCGTATTTCCGTCCGTTTCAGCTGAAGAATTATTAAAATAGTTTATAGTACTGTTAAGTTTTACATATCCGCTAATATTTTGCTGTTCATACCCCGCACCGGCACTGATACTGAGTAAATCCGCACTTGCAAAACTAACAAGTCCGGCAGTAATTAAAGCAATACTAAGCTTCTTCATGTTTTTCTCCTTTTTTTCTCGCAACAAAAATAATAGGCGTACCTTCAAAATCCTCTTTTTTTCTAAGAAAGTTTACCAAATATCTTCTGTAAGAGAAATGTAATTTGTTTCTGTTCATAATTAGTGCAATTGTCGGTGGTTTTGTTTTATACTGTGTAGCATAAAATATTTTAACTTCTTTTCCACCTATATCGGTAGGAAGATGATGTCTTATCGTTGCCTCTTCAATCCATTTATTAAGTGTTGCGGTAGGTATTCTTTTAGAATAGTTTTTATACACCCTGATAATTTCATCTTTTAATTTATCAATATTTCTGCCTGTTTTCGCACTTACCGCCAAAAACGGCGCAAAATATAAATATTTGAATCTGTAATACACTTCTTTTCTAAATTTATGAAACTCTTCAGCGTTTTCATCCCATTTGTTTGCTACTATAATTACTCCGTTTTTGTGTTTATCAATGAGTCCTCCGATTTTTTCATCAAGTTCTACAATTCCCTCTTTAGCATCGATTACAAGTATTGCAATATCCGCTTCTTCAAGTACTTTTTCCGTTCTTAAAAGCGCATATTTCTCAATATCTTTAATTTTGCTTCTTCTTCTGATACCTGCCGTATCAACAAACGTAATATTCCATCCGTCATGATAAATATTTTCGTCAATAGGGTCAATAGTAGTTCCGTCAACATCGCTGACAATCGCCCTCTCTTCACCTACAAGTGCATTTAAAAGTGAACTTTTTCCTACATTCACACGTCCTACAATCGCTACTTTTATTTCTTTAAGTTCTTCAAGATTTTCTTCATTTTCTTCTGCTACTAAAAGATCCTCAAGTGGAATTTCTTGTTCAAATTCACTAACTTCAAATGTTTTAGGTTTTTTAGGAACAAATTTTTTAATTCTTTCAATAAGTTTTCCAACCCCTCTGTTGTGTGAAACGGAAATAGGGAAAATTTCATCAGCTCCGAGCTCATAAAAATCATATACTTTTTCCATCATTTTATCATTGTCGATTTTATTGACGACCAATATGATATGTTTCCCTAATTTTTGAAGATTTCTGAAATATTTAATCTCTTCTTCGTCAGGTATTGTCTTTCCGTCTACCATATACAGTACCAAGTCCGCTTCTTTTGCTACTTCAAGGGCTTTTTCTTTAACCTTGTTAAAAAGCTCGTCTCTTTCTTCAAGCCCTCCGGTATCAAGAAGTACAATCTCTTCGAGATCGTCATCAAGACTTACTTCTCTTTTTTTAATATCCCTCGTAGTTCCGGCTTTTTCACTTACAATTGCGTCACGTTCTCTAAGAATTCTGTTAAACAGTGAGCTTTTCCCTACGTTTGGCTTACCTAATATTGCTACTTTTATCATTTTTATCCTATTTTTAAATTATATACTGTCTTTATAACTGATTTTTTTCTGTAATAAATCTTTCATATGCACATAGTTATTTAGTGCGTTTATATATGCTCTCGCACTTGCAAGCATCGTATCAATGCTCAGTCCGTGTCCCATAACAGCCGGTTTGTCTTCGTCAAACACGACTTTTACCATAACTTTAGCAAGCGCGTCTTTTCCTTCCGTTACCGCCTCAACTTTATAATCCATAAGTTTGCCGTTAATACCGCTGATTCTGTCTATTACTTTAAATACCGCATCAATTGTACCTTCACCTATTGCCGCGTCAACGTAAACCTTGTCTTCAAATTTTATTTTTGCAGCGGCACTCGGCATACCGTCGCTACAGTCACTAAGCTGTAAAGATATCAACTCATACGTTTTAGGTGTCGAATCCATTGTATCGTTAAGAATTGCAATGATATCTTCATCGTATACTTCTTTTTTCTTATCAGCCAGTTTTTTAAACTTCATAAACGCTTCGTCCAACTCTTCCTGGTTTAGTTTAAATCCTAACGCCTCAAGCTTTTTAGAAAATGCATGTCTTCCGCTGTGTTTACCAAGAACAATAGTGTCTTTTACATCAAGCCCGATACTCTCAGCACTCATAATTTCATATGTTTCTTTGTGTTTAAGCACACCATCTTGATGAATTCCGCTCTCATGAGCAAATGCGTTTTTACCTACAATAGCTTTATTCGGCTGAGGCTCTATGCCCGTTACACTTGCGACAAGTCTGCTTGTCGGATAAATCTCTTTTGTTTCTATTCTCGTATCAGTTCCCTCAAACAAATCACGTCTTACTTTAATAGCCATTACAATCTCTTCAAGAGCCGCGTTTCCTGCTCTTTCACCAAGCCCGTTAATGGTACATTCAACCTGTCTCGCACCGTTAAGTACGCTGTAAAGCGAGTTTGCAGTCGCAAGACCCAAATCATTATGGCAGTGTACGCTGAAAATCACGTCTTTTGGAAAATAATCAACAAGCTCTTTAATCATAGCTCCCATTTCAGTCGGGAATCTGTATCCCACGGTATCAGGTATATTAATTGTCTTAGCTCCCGCTTCAATAACGGCTGCAATAATTTCTTTTAAAAAGCTCATTTCGCTTCTTCCGGCGTCTTCACACGAAAATTCTACGTCTTCCACAAAACTTCTTGCATATTTAACCGCGTCAACCGCTCTTTTGATTACTTCATCCGGACTCATTCTGAGTTTATATTCCATATGAATAGGACTTGTCGCAATAAACGTGTGTATTCTTTTCAAAGGTGCCGGCGCTATTGCATCAGCCGCCGCTTTAATATCTTTTTCAACAGCCCTTGCAAGTGAACATACCGTACTGTTTTTCACTTCTTTTGCAATATTATTTATTGCCTCAAAATCACCTGGGCTTGCTGCAGCAAAACCTGCTTCGATGATATCTACTTTTAATTTTTCAAGTTGACGAGCGACTTTTATTTTTTCTTCTATTGTCATTGAAGCGCCCGGACTTTGTTCTCCGTCTCTTAATGTAGTATCAAAAATTTTTACCATTTCCATGGAAATCCTTTATATTTATAATTTAAAATTATATCATTTTACTGTAATTTTAATTTATTGTCAATGGAAAAAAATTATCGTTTAGCTTTTATTACCTTTATATATCCTCTAATTCCCCTAAAGACTCCATAAAACGCATATAGTGTTAATATAGTCGAAATAGCTTCAACCGGATACAAATAAATAAAGGAAGCTATTATAATAATAACTATTAATACTTTTAGCGCAATGTTTTTATTCAAATCTATCTTTTTGAAACTCGGGTATCTGAAGTTGCTGACCATAATAAGTCCTAAAAACAGGGCCCCAATCAATATTAATATATCAAACCCGCTGCTATAACTAACATCAAGCATCACCCAACTTCCAAGTACAACCGCAGCAGTTGGAATAGGCAAACCTATAAAATATCTCGGATCATTCTCATTTGTTGTAACGTTAAATCTTGCAAGCCTTATTGCTCCAAACACAACATAAAGTCCGCTTACAAGTGCCCCGAATCTGCCGTAATGCTCACCTATAGCAAAAAACAAAAGCATTGCCGGTGCAACACCAAACGCCACAATGTCAGCTAAAGAATCAAACTCAACACCAAATTTACTTGTTGTATTTGTAAGCCTCGCTACTCTACCATCAAGTCCGTCCGCTATTAACGAAAACACAATATAAATAAACGCTTTTTCATATTTGCCCTGTGATGCTGCAATAATACTCATTACTCCGAAAAATACACTAAGAGCTGTAAAAAAATTCGGAATTAAGTATGCGAATTTAATTTTCATTCAAAAATCCTATTAAACTTTCTCCCGCTTTAACTTTTTGAAATTCTGTTACTTTTAATTTTGTATTTTTTGGTACATACATATCTACCTGACTTCCGAACATAATCATTCCATATCTTTCACCGAGTTTTACCCTTCCAAAAAGTCCGAAATCAACTATTCTTCTTGTAATAAACCCTGCTATTTGATTAACAACGATTTTTGAACTGTTTGTAAACAATACTCTATGTTGTTCGTTCAGTTCACTCGCTTTTTTATTTCCAAGAGCTAAAAACAGACCGTGAATATACTCTTTAGCCGTTATTTCTCCCTCAATCGGAGATCTTTGCACATGTACATCAAAAATAGAAAGTCTAATAGATATTTTAATCATTTCTTCTTTTACAATAGGGGCAATTTCCTCAACTATCTCAATAATTTCACCGTCACTCGGAGAAATAATAGCCCCTTTGCTTTCATCTTCCGGTATACGTTCGGGATTTCTGAAAAAAAATACAAAAAAAGCAAATAATACAAAAAAAAGTATTTGCCAAAATGCATTAAAATGGAAAATTAAAGACAGTAAAAAAAGACCTCCGCTTACAAAAATATACGGATAGCCTTCTTTAAGAATTATTTCCGTTTTCATTATTCTCCTCATTTTTTTCATTATTTTCTTTTTGCGTTTCAGGATTTTCGAATTCTTTTATAAGTTCTCTTACTCTTTCACCTTCAATAACTTCTTTTTCATACAACTCTTTTACCATTTTTTCAATTACAGG
The DNA here is from genome assembly GCF_000021725.1 of Nautilia profundicola AmH. Taxonomy (GTDB): domain Bacteria; phylum Campylobacterota; class Campylobacteria; order Campylobacterales; family Nautiliaceae; genus Nautilia; species Nautilia profundicola. Next base: position 119,424 of record NC_012115.1, on the reverse strand, counting down.
TGCATACTCTTTAAGTTTATTTTTCACATGCTTATATCTCTCTTCAAGAGTCTCTTTTATAAATTTATCTACTTCTTCTTGCATTTTTTCAGAGTATTCTCTTGCTTGCGCAAATCCTCCGCCTAAAAATCTGTTCGACTGTTTTTCAAGAACCATTAGTCCCGCAACCTCAGTCATACCGTAAAGCATTACCATAGATTTAATAATATCAGTTGCTCTTTCAAGGTCGTTTCCGGCCCCGGTTGATATTTCACCTATAAATACTTCTTCCGCCGCACGTCCGCCAAGAAGTGTGTCAACCTCAGCAATAAGCTCTCGTTTTTGCATTAAATATTTGTCTTCTTCAGGAAGATTAAGCGTGTATCCTAATGCCGCAAGTCCTCTTGGTACGATTGAAACTTTTTTAACTTTTCTGGCCTCAGGTGTAATCTCCGCAATTACAGCATGTCCGCTTTCATGGTAAGCAACAATTTTCTTATCTTTTTCATTAAGACGTCTGCTTTTTTTCTCAAGCCCCGCAATCTGTCTCTCAACCGCTTCTACAAATTCTTCTTGGTTAACTTCTTTTTTACCTTTTCTTCCGGCAAGAAGCGCCGCTTCGTTTACAATGTTTGCAAGATCGGCCCCAGCAAGTCCAGCCGTCATTTTTGCGATTTCTCTTAAATCAACATCTTTTCCGGCTTTTATTTTCTTAACATGAACCTGTAGAATTTGAACCCTTCCTTCAAAATCAGGTTTATCTACAAGTACCTGTCTGTCAAATCTTCCGGGTCTAAGAAGCGCAGGATCGAGCACTTCAGGTCTGTTTGTTGCGGCAAGTACTATTACAGGCTCATTTGAATCAAATCCATCCATTTCCGCTAACAACTGGTTTAGAGTTTGTTCTCTTTCGTCATTTCCTCCAAATTGCCCCGCTGCAGCTCTACTTTTACCTATTGCATCGATTTCGTCTATAAATATAATACTCGGTGCTTCTTTTTTAGCCTGGTTAAAAAGATCTCTAACCCTTGCTGCACCTACACCAACAAACATTTCAATAAAACTACTACCGCTAACTGCGAAAAACGGAACATCCGCTTCACCAGCCACGGCTTTTGCAAGAAGCGTTTTACCGGTACCCGGAGGTCCTACAAGTAAAACACCTTTAGGAATTTTTGCACCGAGCTCAATATATCTGTCAGGGTGTTTTAAAAAGTCAACTATCTCTTTAACTTCCTCTTTTGCTTCATCGTTTCCAGCAACGTCGTCAAATTTTACATCGGGTTTTTCACTTTTTATAAGCCCTTTTGCACTTCCGACTCCTAAAACTCCGCCCATACCTTTTTGCATTCTGCTTGCCAAAAACATCCAAATTGCAAAGAATATAAATATCGGAATAATCCATCCGAAAATCAGATCATTGAGCCAATTACTGTCGTTAATCGCCCCGTATGGAATATTGTTTTTATCAAGCAAAGGAATCAAAGTTGTATCACCCGGAACTTTTTGTACCGTAACTATGCTTCCGTCTTTTAATTTAGCCTTTATTATTGCTTTACCGATTGCTACATATTCAAGTTTTTTTTCTTTAGCCAATTTTTTAATATCAGAATATGTTAAATGCATTACAGGCTGTTTACCGTTTACTATAGCGCTTACTTCACCTGTTGCAGTAGGTGCTATACTTCTAAAAATAACTATAATTACAAGTGCGAATATTACAAATAGTATTAAAGGGTTCTTGTTAAAAAAATTATTATCGTCGTTATTATTTTTCTTTTGTGCCATCTATTTCCTTTTTAAAATTAATGTTACCCATTCATTTTCAGGGATTTCTTCTACAAGTTCAAAGTCACTGTACTTTTTTAAGACTTTATCTTTGTACTTGTCAATTATACCTGATAGTATTAAATAATTATTAACTCTTTGTTTAAGCTCGTTTGCTATAAACACCAACACATCCGCAATAATATTCGCCACTACCACATCATATTTTTTTTCGGTATTGTTTGCACTACCGTGCCAGATGTTTTCATATGTTGCGTTATTCAGTTCAAAATTTTCTTTTGCACTGTCTACCGCTATAGAATCGGTATCACACGCATCGACTTTTGCACCGAGTTTACTTGCTACAATTCCTAAAATCCCGCTTCCGCATCCGACATCAAGAAGAGTGTCATTTTCGTTTACATATTTTTTAATTGCTTTAACACAACTTCTCGTGGTTTCATGATGACCGCTTCCGAATGCCAAAGCGGGATCGATAAGAATATTGATTTTATCTTCTTTTGGAGGATACCAGCTCGGATGAATGTAAAATTCATCTATTTCAACCGGCTGTACAGATTCTTGATATGTTTTTATCCAGTCTTTATTTGATTTTTTTTCTGTTTTTATCTTTAAATCTATTTCAGTATCAAATATCTCTTCTAAAGCTTTTTTATATTCTTTCAATTTATTAATCAGATCATCTAAAGGCTCTTCGCTTCTTAAAATTAATTTATCGTTTTTTTCTTCTATTCCGTTGTAAAAATGTTCCATTAAAAAATTTTCAATTTCATCTTTAAAAGATGAAACCGAAACTGTAGTCTCATAATAAACATTATTCATCATTTGTACCAAGAACTGCCTGTAACTTTTCTTTTAAAACCTGTGGTGTAAACGGTTTAACGATATAATTGTTTACTCCTGCTTTAAGCGCGGTAATAACTTCCGCTTTACCACCTTCAGTAGTCACCATAATAATAGGAATATCCTTGTATTTTTCTTCCGCTCTAATTTTTTTAACAAGTTCAAGTCCGTTCATATTAGGCATGTTCCAATCTGTAATAACAACGCCAATATCCGGATTTGCTTGCATTACTTCCCAAGCTTCCACACCGTCAGCGGCTTGAACAACATCTTTATAACCGAGTCTTGCAAGGGTATTAACAATAATTCTTCTCATAGTAGAACTATCATCTACAACCAAAATCTTCATACTTACTCCTTTAGATATTCAATATTGCAAATTTAATATATGAAATCGCTATATAATTACTTTTTTTCAAAATATTATCTATTGCAATTATACAATCAATTTTCAATTTTTAATAAATTTTTCAAAATCTTTATTTAAAAACATTCATTAATTTTAGTTTCTTTATATTAACTTAATAAAGTTATTGATAATTATCGGCAACTAAACACACTTTTTTAGTTTCTACTTTCATTACGCATTTTCTCTTAAAACATTTTGTAAATCTATCTTCCCTTCATAAAATGCTTTACCGATTATTACACCGTATATATTGTTTTCTTTTACTTTTTTTATATCTTCTTCACTTGCCACTCCCCCACTTGCAATTACAGGTTTTTGACTTGCGTTTTGTATTTCGAGTATAAAATCAATATTTAATCCTGTAAGTGTTCCGTCTTTTGATATATCCGTAGCAATAATGCACTCTATTTTCGAATCTTTATATTTTTCCGCCAAATCTTTCGCAAGAATACCTTCCGTTTTATCCCAACCATCAATTGCAACAAAACCGTCTTTTGCGTCTATCCCTACTGCGATAGGATACTTTTCTGCAAGTTCAGAAACTAATTTAGGATTTTTAGCTGCAATACTGCCTAAAATCAATCTGTTAATTCCAAGATCAAGGTATCTTTTAATAGTATCCTCGTCCCTGATTCCACCGCCAAGCTGAATTTTTAGATTTGTATTTTTTCTTATTTTTTCAATTTGTTCGATATTTTTAGGTTCACCCGCAAAAGCTCCGTTTAAATCGACTATATGTAACCACTCGGCACCCATTTCTTCAAATCTTTTTGCAAGTTCATACGGTTCGTTACTGTAAACTTTAGCACTGTCCATCAGACCTTTCGTCAGTCTTACGGCCTGTCCGTCTTTTAAATCAATAGCTGGAAAAATTATCATTTACACTCCTTAAAGTTTTACAAAATTTTCTAATATTTTAAGCCCCGCATTATGAGATTTTTCAGGATGCGGCTGAAAACCGTAAACATTGTCCTTATTCACTGCACTTACAAATTCATATTCGTAAATTGTTTTACCTATAATATATTTCTTATCACAAACAACATGATATGAATGCACAAAATATAAATAAGGATCATTTACACCCTCAAACAACGCATCGTTTTTTACAAACATCTTATTCCATCCCATATGTGGGATTTTATGCCCCTGCATTTTGTTTTTATCAAATTTAACTACATTTCCTTCAATTATTCCAAGACCTTTATGCTTACCGAACTCTTCAGAACTCTCAAATAAAAGCTGCATTCCGAGACACACACCAATTACATATTTCCCGCTTTTAACAAATTCTTTCATAGCTTCATCAAGATTGGTCTCCCTTAAATGCTCCATTGCATCTCCAAACGCTCCGACCCCCGGAAAAACAAGTTTATCATAGTTTTTTAATTTATCCGCATCGTTTACTATTTCAGCCTCGGTTCCGATTTTTTTAAACGCGTTGTTTACACTTGCAAGATTACCCATATTGTAATCGACAATACCAATCTTCATTCTCAATTCTCCATTCTCAGTTCTCAATTATTTAATGTCTTTTCCGACATTCTTCATATAATAAGCAAGTCCTATTAAAAGAAACGTCACAGCAGCCAAAAGCATAGCCGCATACATCAGTTTCTGAGGTGCAATCATAGCAAACTTAAATACGAGCATCAGCCCTTCAATCGCAAGGGCGATTACAATACTTCCCAAAAACTTGATCATCGTTTTATGTATTGCAAAAGGATGGTCTTCTTTTTCTCCTATCACCTCTTCGAATAAAAGCGTTTTAACCAGATCGAAAAGCGCTAACGAAAGCGTAATTAAAATGGTGGATTCGAACATTTTTTTAACGTCAATGTTGTTAATCGTATATGTAAAAAACATTTTTATTCCGTCAATAAATAATAAAACACAAATAGCAAACAGAGCCCCTGCGAAAATTCCGTACACCACTCTGTTAAAGTTGTGAGCCCAGGTATCCCCTCTTTCCTGGTGAACGAATTTTAAAATTTCATCCAAAGGAAGATCAATTACAGCCACATATAAAAGTTCACCTTTATCGTTAAAAATCGGCATTGCCGCACTTACAACCATATCTCCCCCGATTAAACTTGGATAAGGATCTGTTAAAATGCACTTTTTCTCTTTTACCGCTTTATAAAAATATGTTCTGTTTGCTTGATTAAATTCAACCTGAAAATTTTTATATTTTTCTTTGACTGTAATCATTTTACTGATCTGTTTACCTCCGGCATCTAATATATAAGCGGCATTTGCGCCAGGAATCTCATGAACTATTCTTTCAAGCCCCTCATAAATCACATCTATACCAATATTCGGCAGTCTGTTTGGAAGATTTCTCTGCAAAAGATAGCAAAAATAAGCTCTTGCGTCTTTTCTTATTTTTTGAAATTCCTGTATTTCTCTAATTAGCATTATCCCCTCCTATAATTTTTAAAAGTTCTTCGATACAAAGTCCCATTGCAGTTGATTCGTAACCTTTTACATTTTTTATGTATTTTTTACAAAAGCCTTCCACCATACATGCTCCGGCTTTGCCTTCCCATTCTCCGGAAGTCAAATATTCGTTCAGATCAGTTTCATCAAACACATCAAATTCATATATTGTTTCATCAAGCCTTGAAAAAATCTGTTTGTTAACTCTCACCCACATTGATGTAATAATCTTAATCTCTTTTCCGCTCTGAGCTAAAAGAATTCGTTTTGCATCGTTTATATCTTTCGCTTTTCTAAGAATATTCTTTCCATCGCTCACAACCGTATCGGCAGAAACAATGTTTTCATTTTCAAAACATTTTTTACATGCTTTAAATTTCCCGTAAGCAGCTAATGTTACAAATTCATAAGGATCTGTACTTTTAATTGTTTCTTCATCAAAATCACAGCTTTTCTGAATAAAATCAATACCCGCTTTTTTTAACAATAACGCCCTTGTAGATGATCCGCTGCAAAGAACAATCATTTTAACCTTTCTTATGAAATTGTATCAAAATAGCCTTATACCTTAAAAACATATTCAAACACATTCATCTCGTTTACATAATAAACCCTGTATCTTATACCGTATTTATCACAAATGTTTTTAACAATGTTAAGTCCGAGTCCTAATCCTCTTTTATGCGTTTTTTCCCTATAATTTTTTTCGAAGATTTTCTTAGGCTCTTTAATCGGCTCGCCATATGATTTAAATGTCAACACAATTTTATCTTTTTTTCTTTTCAAAGCTATATATATTTCTTCATCATTTGAATATTTGATTGCATTAGAAATGTTATTATCCACAATTCTTTCAAACTCAATTCTATTAATATAATATTCTATATCTTCGTCAATATCCACAATTAACTTTTTATCATTAACCTTGGCAATCGTACTGAAAAAGTTAACCCTCTCTTTTAAAACTTGAGAAATATTTATATGTGTCGGTTTATAAGTAATTGCCGTATTATTTGAAGATAAATACGCCAAATCCTCATAAGAGTTATTAAGCATTGCAACCGCTGCATCTATTTCTTCTATAATGTCTTGTACATTTTTATCTTTAATTTCAAGTTTTAAAAGATCGGTATTTAACATAATAACATTTAAAGGTGTTCTTATCTGATGAATTGTATCTACAATAAACCTTCTGTTTAAATCTAACAAATTTCTATTTTTTTCAATTTCATTGTTCAATTTGTAATGTAAAAAGTTATAACTCTCTTTTAATTCATCAATTTCTTTAATAAAAGAGTCACATTCATCACACGGTTCGTTTTTTTTCATATACGATACAAGTTTAATAATTGTTTGGGATGCCCTGTGGATGATTACAATATATAAAAGTACAAATACCAAAATTAAAAATGAAAACGTTAATAAAAGATTATTTAACAATTTATCCAAATCTTCATTTAAATGTTTGATGTCATAAACTGTTTTTATAATTACGCGGTTATCATTTCTATCAAAAACGGAGTTGATTAGCGTATACATTGTTAAGTTGTTTCTTTTTAAATCGATTTTTTTAATTATATTATTGTTTTTATCGAAAAGATTGACAACTTTTTTAAATAGCACTTCGTTTTTTTGCGTTGTAAATATATTACGAAACATACTTTTATCACAATTGATAATATCATTCAATATACGTAAAGAATTTTGATACAGCTGGTTAAGCGGAAGTTTTTTCTGATATCTTTTTTCTAAATTTATATTATAAATCATATATTTGTTAACAAAATATAATTGGAGATCTTTTACGGTAGGTTTTATAAAATAGTATACTTTTTCCAAGTCATTGTATATATCAATCACATACGCAAGCTGAAGAAGATATTTTTTATCGGGAGATCTTATTAAATAGTATTTTTTTAAATTCATAGATGCTATATCTAAAAATATCGGTGATACGTCAATTTCCTTTTTACCGTTAAAAACATCATCCAACACTTTTTTAAATGCCGGAAATTTACCCAAGTCGTAACCAATATCCGGTTTATAGGTTGCATTGACTATTTTATAGTTCCTATCTATTATAAATATTTCATAATGCCCTTTTTCAACATCGGAGTTTAAAACTTTTGAAACGTTTTCTAAATCAATTTGCCCTTTTTCATAAAAAAAAGGAAGTAGGTACAGTTTTTCTATATCTGTTTCTTCATGACTCTTAAAATAATATAGCGCTTTATCGAATATATTTTTAAACTTCTCTTTTATCTGAAGTGATTGAAATGCATATTTGTTTACATAACTCTGAATTAATATCTCTTTTGAACTTTTATACTGCATATATATAAACATAAATGTAACTAATGTCACAATTACAAAAAAAATAAAAATAACTTTATTTAACGTTATTTTACTTTTTATCAAATCGATATCCTATTCCTACAACAGATGTAATATAATCTCCCGGAAGTTTGTTTTTAAGCTCACTCACAAGCTGTCTTAAAGGGTACTCTTTTCTATTAGCGTTTTCCCAAACATATTTTACAATTTCATCTTTTTTAACGGTTTTACCAATGTTTTTGAGCAAAATAGCTAAAAGTCTTTTTTCTTTTTTTCTTAAATCAGCCAACACCCCGTCTATATATAAATCCAATGTATCAAAATAAAATTCCATATTGTCAATCGTTATTTTTTCTTTTTCCTCGTTGTTATTACATGTATCATTTTTAACTTTAAGCCAGTGATTTATTCTAAGCAACAACTCTTCACTATGAAACGGTTTTTTAATATATTCGTCACATCCGTCGTGATTTTCACCATATGCTTTTTCCATATCTTCAATCTGAGCAGACGCTGTAATCATAATAATAATCGCTTTAGGATTTTTATGTCTAATAAGTTTTATTAATTTAATACCGTCAATTTTAGGAAGGTTAATATCAAGCAGATAAACATCGTATTCATTAATAAGAATATCATTAAAAGCATCTTCCCCGTCCTCAATATGATGAACTTCATATCCCTTAGCTTCTAATGTTTTTTTTAAAACTCTTCCTAATTGCTTATCATCCTCTACTAATAAAATTTTCATCCTCTCATCCTTTTAAAATAGAGGTGAATCACCTCTTTATTTAATTAAATCTTTTTTAACCTGAGCTATCATTTCATCTATTTTGCCTGAATCTTTACCACCGCCTTGGGCAAAATCAGGTTTTCCTCCGCCTTTTCCTCCGACGATAGGAGCGTAGTTTTTAATTAAATCCCCGGCTTTTACACTATCAACGGTAGATACCGCCACAAGCGTTACTTTGCCTTTGTTTTCACCCGCTAAAAACGCTACAAGATTATCAACTCTTCCTTTAAGATCCGTCGCGATTTCTCTAAGATTTGCGTTGTCTATTCTTTCGATTACATAGTTGATACCGTCTTTATTTACCGGTTTAATCTCTTTAACCGCCGCTTTTTCAAGCTCTTTGATTTCGGTTTTAAGTTTTTTAATCTCTTCTTTTTGTTTTTCGACAAACGCTTTTAGATCTTTTGCTTTGTTTTCGGACTTAATCTCTTCCACAAGATCCCTGAACCCTTTGGCGTATCTGTACGCACCGAATCCCGCAACGGCTTCGATTCTTCTAACCCCGGCACTTACACCGCTTTCTTTAATGATATAAAAGCTGTTTACTTCAGCCGTATTGTTTACGTGCGTTCCACCGCAAAGCTCTACGCTGAAATCTCCGAATTTCACAACTCTTACGACATCTCCGTATTTTTCACCGAAAAGCGCCATTGCACCCATTTTTTTAGCTTCGTCAATGCTCATTTCCTTAACTTCCGCAGGAATTGATTTGGCGATAACTCTATTTACCATCTCTTCTATACTCTCAAGCTCTTCTTTTGTAAGCGCTTTTGGATGCGTGAAGTCGAATCTGAGTCTGTTTGCTTCAACTAAAGACCCTGCCTGTGTTACATGCTCACCTAATACTTTTCTAAGTGCCGCGTGAAGAAGGTGCGTAGCCGTATGGTTTTTGGCGATTTCGCTTCTGTTTTCATCAACCTTGGCCACCACCTCATCGCCTGTTTTAAGCTCGGCTTCAACGACTTTGCTTAAGTTTTTGTCATCAAATTTTTTGGTATCTACCACCTTGGCGACAATTCTCAATTCTCCATTTTGGCTGGTTGGGTAGGTTCTCAATTCACCTTTATCTCCTACCTGTCCACCGCTCTCAGCATAAAAAGGAGTCTCTTCAAGCATAACCCATCCGCTGCCGTTTAGAGTTTCAACCATATTCATATTCTCATCAAAAAGAGCTTTTACTTTAGTTTTATACTCCGTATGCTCATATCCTACGAATTTGTTGTTTTCCACTTTTTCAAGATCTTTTAAATTAATCTTAACGTCCCCGCTTCCTTTCCAGTTAGCTCTGGCTCTGTCTTTTTGTTCCTGCATAAGTGCGTTAAACGTTTTCATATCAACCTGTTTGTTTACTTCTCTAAGCATATCCTGAGTTAAATCAAGCGGAAATCCGTATGTATCGTAAAGTTTAAACGCAACCTCGCCGCTGAACGTGTCACCTGTTGTTTTTTTAAGCTCTTCTTCGAAAAGCTGCATTCCTTTGTCAATCGTTTCGAAAAACCTCTCTTCTTCAAGTTTTATAGTATCTTTTACCGATTCTTTCTTTTCAAGAAGATACGGATACTGCTCTCCCATCTGTTCAGCTAAAGTATCAACGATTTTGTACATAAAAGGTTCTCTCATCCCAAGAAGATATCCGTGTCTAACGCCTCTTCTTAAAATTCTTCTAAGAACGTAACCTCTTCCTTCCCTACTAAACTGCACACCCTGGGCTGTGAGGAACGTAACAGCCCTGATATGATCGGCAATTACCCTGTGGCTCGCGCCTCTTTTGTCCGTATGGTATTCTTTGCCTGTAATTTCTACGATTTTTTCAAGTAACGGTCTGAAAATAGAACTGTCGTAGTTGCTTGTCACGCCTTCTTTAATCGCAGTAATTCTCTCTAAGCCCATTCCCGTATCGATACTCGGTTTCGGAAGCGGGGTGAGTTTTCCGCTTTCATCCCTGTTATACTGCATAAATACAAGGTTCCAGATTTCAAGAAATCTGTCTCCGTCACCTCCAAGATAATCTTCAGGAGAATTAAATTTATCCGCACCCTGGTCGAAATGTATTTCACTGCACGGTCCGCATGGCCCAGTATCACCCATCTGCCAGAAGTTGTCTTTATCTCCCATTTTTACGATTCTCTCTTTTGGAACATATTTTTCCCAGATTTTGCCCGCTTCATCATCGCTTTCATGAATCGTAATCCATAACTTCTCTTTTGGCAGTTCAAGCACTTCGGTTACGAATTCCCACGCATAAGCTATAGCTTCTTCTTTAAAATAATCACCGAAGCTGAAGTTTCCGAGCATTTCAAAAAGAGTATGGTGTCTGTTGGTATATCCCACGTTTTCAAGGTCGTTGTGTTTTCCGCCCGCTCTCATACAAAGCTGTGACGAACACGCTCTCGGAGGCTCGGGAGCCGGTTTTTCACCTGTAAAAATCGGCTTGAAAGGAACCATCCCGGCATTTGTAAACAAAAGTGTCGGATCATCCGGAACAAGGGGCGCCGAAGGGTAAACCTTGTGCCCTTTGCTTTCAAAAAATTCCAAAAACTTTTTTCTTATATCCATAAAAGGCCTTTTTTGATAAAATTTTAACAAAAAAGGTCTCAAAACAATAATGTATAACAAAGAATTAGAAGTTTTAAAGAAAAAAAACAGACTCCGTGAAAGAAAAATCTACCCTCAAAACACAATAGACCTTGCCAGCAACGACTATTTAGGCCTCGCCGAAAACAAAACCGTACGCCAAAACGCATTTTCACATGCAATGGAGTTTGACTCCCACGGTGCAAAAGCCTCCATGCTCGTAAACGGATACCACCCCGCACACAGACTGCTTGAAGAAAAATTAAAAGCCCTGAACGGATTTGAAGAGGCTTTGGTACTCGGCAGCGGATTTTTGGCGAATATGGCTCTGTTTGAACTCGGAAGAAGAGGTGATCTTTTTTTAATAGACGAAGAATACCACGCAAGCGGCATAGTTGGAAGCAGACTAACGGGTGCGGAAGTTAGGTTTTTTAAACACAACGACATAAAAGATCTAATCGAAAAATCAAAAGACTGCAAATCCTTCAAGCGTGTGTTTACGGCCGTTGAAGGTGTATATTCGATGGCGGGCGACAAAGTAGATAAAAATATAACCGACTACGCACAGCAAATCGGAACGCTTATAATCGATGAAGCCCACAGCGTGGGGGTTCTTGGTGAAAATCTTATGGGTATTACGGACGAATACAGTCTTAATCCCGAAAAAACAGTCAAAATGGGTACACTCGGAAAGGCGCTTGGAAGCTACGGCGCTTATATTCTGGCAAATGAAGAAATTATTTCATATCTTCTAAACAGGGCGAAAAGCGTAATTTACACCACGGCTCTGAGTCCCGTTGATGCACTTTTGGCATATTACGCCCTTGAAGAGATAGAAAAAAACAGAAATTTTTATAAAAATGAAATAAATAAGAGAAATTTAATCTTAAATTCAGATTCTTTAATTAAAATTCTGCCCGCCCAAGACAATAAAGCACTCCTTTTAAAGCAAAAGCAATTATTTAACCGCAACATACTAATAGGGGCCATAAGGCCCCCAACCGTACAATCCCCGATATTCAGAGTTATTGGACGAGTCAGCGTCGAAATTGATATAATTTCTAAAACGATTGATTTTTTAAAGGAATGATTTGTTTAAAAAAATATTTACTTTTTTTCTGATTTTAGGTTTTTTTGTAACTCTTGGAGTACTCGGTTATTTTATATACCTGTATAACTCCACACGTTTTGCAAGTGAAAAAATCATATACTACAACCCTCCTCTCAGTGCCAAATTTTACGACAGAAACGGAAAACTGTTAGCCATAAAATACAAAAACGAAAACCGCTTTTACGTAAAATACGATGATATTCCCGGGCGTCTCATAGAAACATTAATAGCCACTGAAGACACATCGTTTTTCGAACATGAAGGAATAAACTTCAACGCAATATTAAGAGCTCTCATCAAAGACATCAAAGCCGGTAAAAAAGTCGAAGGTGCTTCCACAATCACACAGCAGCTTGTAAGAAACATCTATCTAAACCGAAAAAAAACTATTGAAAGAAAACTCAAAGAAATGATAATTTCAATGAAAGTGGAACATTTCCTTAGTAAAGAAGACATACTTGAAAGATATTTAAATCAAATTTATTTTGGTCACGGTTATTATGGAATTGCTACAGCTGCATATGGATATTTTCATAAAAATCTAAAAGACCTGACACTGAAAGAAACAGCAATGTTAATAGCCCTCCCAAAAGGCCCTTCATTATATGATCCAACAAAAAATTACGATCTGAATATCAAAAGAGCCGACAGAATTATAAAAAGAATGTACATATTAGGATGGATTTCCCCGAGCGAATACAAACAGGCGATTTTAGAACGTCCTATAGTTTATAAAAAAATGATTCAAAACCAGGCGCCGTACGCGGTGGATACGGCGATAATGAGACTCCTTCCGAAATACAAAGACCTGTTTACAAGAGGGTATGATATTTACTTAACCATAGATCTTCCTACCCAAAAAATAGCCCAAAAAACAATCAAATGGAATAAAGAAAGGGTACTTAAACTAAATCCCGAACTAAACGTAACGCAGCTTAACGGAGCAATGATAAACATCAACCCTCAAACCGGAGAGGTTATGGCAATCGTGGGCGGCGCCGATTATGAAAAAAGCAAATTCAACCGTGCCGTTCAGTCAAGAAGAAGCGTGGGAAGTTCGATAAAACCTTTTATTTACCAAATAGCACTAAACATCGGTTACAACCCGGCAAGCCTTATCCCGGATATCAGCCGTACGTTTAAAATCCCGAGCGACACACCAGAAGAAGATAAATACTGGAAGCCTAAAAACTATGAGAAAAACACTTTGGGTCTTATTACGCTTCGTGAAGCACTCGTACATTCAAGAAACTTGGCTACTATCAATTTAGTCTTATCAATGGGACTTGATACGGTACTTAAAGAGATGTACAATTTCGGTTTTGACAAACTTCCGAACAACCTAAGCATCGCTCTTGGAAGTGTGGGTGAGAGCATGTGGAAATTCAGCGAACTTTATACGATATTCAGCAATTACGGAACAAAAAGCAAAGTGCATATTGTTAAAAAAATAATAATACCAAGAGAAAACATCACAATAACAACCGAACAGAAACACGAATACATAGAACCGGATTATCAGGCATACTTAATCGTAAACATCCTCCAAGACGTTGTAAAAAAAGGTACCGGTAGAAACGCAAGGGTCAGAGGAATAGAAATAGCCGGTAAAACGGGTACTACAAACGATTTCAGGGATGCGTGGTTTTGCGGGTTTACGCCAAACAGCGAAACACTTGTATGGTTTGGAAACGACGACTCGAGTTCACTTGGAAAAAGAATGTCGGGTGGTAGGGTTTCGGCTCCCGCGTTTGCATACTTTTACAAAAACCTGCTTCAGATACACCCTGAACTTATCAGAAAATTCAAAATCCCTAAAGGCGTAAAAACATACGAAATAAACGGACATAAAGAGCTTTTCACAACTCAGTCGCCGCCGCCTAAACAGGAGACTTACGTACCCGTTTTTTAGTGGTACATCTCCACAAACGAAAACCTCAGTTTTTTAAAAAACGAATAAAACTCAATCACCTCTTTTTTTGCGCTCTCAAGATCTATTTCTTTAAATCTGATTTTTCCTCTTCTAAACTGCGAGAGCCTGAAACAGTCAACCGGCAAAACGTTTCCGATTTTAGGGTACCCTCCGATTGTCTGATGCTCTTTTAAAAGCACGATAGGATCTCCGCTTGCCGGAACCTGAACGGTTCCGAAACTTATACCTTCCGAGATGATATCGCCTTTTTCGGGTTTTACACCGCCTTTTAAAACGGCTCCCTGGCGGTTGATCGATTTTAGCTCAAACTCGCTTTTAAAAAACTCTTCCGTGTTAAAAAGATCTTTTTGATGCCCGAGAACAATCCTAAGTTCCAAAACATCCGGCACGTCAACAGAGAGTTTTGAATATCTGTTGGGAATAACCTCGGGAGCTTTAAGGTTTAAAACATCCCCGTCTTTTAATGGCTCTAAGATCTTTTCACGTACGCTGACACTGCAGCTTCCGTATTTTTTTTTCGCGTCAAAACCGTTTTTTACGCAAAAGTATACGAAATTTCCTTTTTTTAAAGGTTTTATTTTTACTATGTCGCCTTTTTTGAGTTTAAAGGTTCTGTTTATTTTATATTTTTGCGAATTTATCTCAATCTCCCCGTCAATTCCGCAAACAGCCGCCGAAAAATCCCTCATAGCCTCAAACTCGAAATTGCCAAACGTTATTTCTACACACGCCTTTTCCTTGTCTCCCAAAAGGGCGTTTGCCAAAAGATACGAAAATTCGTCCATCGCCCCACTGTGAGTAAGCCCTATATCGGTATATCCGGCTCTTCCCATATCCTGTACGGTGCTTAAAAAGCCGCTTTTTATCACCCTAATCAATTTCGCCGCCTCTATTGATAAATTCAGCCCTGCTTACAGGCTCGAATTTGACCCTGTCTCCTACTTTAAGCAGTGAAAAACCCTCAATCTTTTCGCTGAACATCTCTTTATAAGTCCTTGCAATTATATTCCAGCCTCCCGGGCTCTTCATAGGATAAATACCCGTCTGCTCACCGGCGATTCCTACAGAACCTTTGGCAACTTCGCTTCTTGGCGGAATGCGGGGGGTCGGAATATCCACAATCCCCATATACGCAAAACCCGGCAAAAATCCTATCGCGTAAACGTCGTATATTTTTGAGGAGTGTCGTTTTATTACTTCTTTAATACTTATTTTGTGATACTCCGCCACCCTTTTTAAATCATAACCCACACTTTCGTCATAAAACGCCGGTATTATAACCGGTTCTGAAAAACAGATTTCCTCCTGTACGTCTTTTACAAGCATACTTTTTATACTCTCAAGAGCGTCTTCATACGTTCTGTCTATTCCGTACTTAACCAAAACAGTCGTGTATGATGGGGTTACTTCCAAAAAATGAGGCTTTAATATTTCATAATTTTTCATTACAAGCCTGTGTGTCTCAGGTGAAATAACTTCTCCGAATTCAATAATTAAACTGTCAACCCCCGCTACTTTAAACTTCATAAAACTTCTCTTACGGCTTTTATTATTTCAAGCGCCTTTTCATTGTCCCCGTGTACACAGATAGTGTCTACCTTTAGATTCAAAACCTTTTTGTTTTCGCTTAAAATATACCCCTCTTTAAACATCAAAACCCTCTCAAGGATCTCGTTTTTGTCACTTATCACGGCATTTTCTCTGGTTCTTGGCACCAAAAACCCTTCATCCGTATAGTTTCTGTCCGCAAATACTTCGTAAATGAGTTTAACACCGAATTCGTGTGCTATTTTTTCATATTCTTCATTTTTGGAACTGCTAAGAATCATAACGGGCAAATTCAGCCCGGCCGCTGCGTTTAGTACAGCCCTGAAAACTTCCGCATCCCCCATCATATCGTTATAAAGAGCACCGTGGGGTTTTATGTATTTAATATCCGTTTTGTGTTTTTTACAAAACGCATCAAGCGCTCCCGCCTGATAAATTATATAATTTTCAATCTCCATTGCGGAGCATTTCATACTGCGTCTTCCAAATCCCAAAAGATCCGGATATCCAGGGTGTGCACCGATTTCTACACCGCTGTTTTTAGCCAGAAGCACGGTTTTATCCATAATAATCGGATCTCCCGCATGAAACCCGCACGCGATATTGGCCATATCGATAAGAGGCATAATTTCCTCATCCATTCCGAGTCTGTAATGTCCGAAACTCTCACCCAGATCAGCGTTTAATTTAATCATTTTATCATCGTCCTTGGCAGATATAGTGCTATTTCAGGAAACAGTGTAATTACCGCTACTATTAAAATCATTATAACAAAAAACGGAAAGGTTGCTTTAAGAATATAGTCGATTTTTTCACCGGAAATATCCTGTATTACAAAAAGTGAAAACCCCACAGGCGGAGTAATCTGCGAAAGTTCAACCATAAGCACCAGAAATATCCCGAACCACAGAGGATCAAACCCCGCATGAATTATAACAGGAAGCACAATCGGCAGCGTCATAACCACAATGGAAATTCCGTCAAGTATCATCCCTAAAATTATATACATAATGCCTATTACCAAAATCAGCATATAAGGACTGAGGTGCATTGAGGCTATCCATTCACTGACCGCCCTTGCAATTCCCAAATATTCCACCACCTGCGAGAGAAACCCGGCTCCAGCTATAATAAAACTTATCATCACCGTGGTTTTAATCGAATTTAGCATTGAGGTTTTAAAAACATCCCACGTAAGCGTTTTAAAATAAATTGATAAAAGCAAACTCCCAAGAACACCAAGAGCCGCGGCTTCTGTAGGAGTTGCAAATCCTGCATATATACTTCCAAGCACCAGAGCCACAAGCAAAAAAACGGGTATCAGCTCTTTAATAGCCCTTATCCTGTCAGCCCAGGTATACTCTTTTTCGGCTTTGGGGGTTACGTTTTTTTTAATTTTGGAAATGATTATAATATACGCAGAATATGCACTCGCAAGCAACAGTCCCGGCAAAATCCCTCCGATAAAGAGCTTACCGATGGATACATCCGCCAAAACCCCGTAAATAATCATAATTAAACTCGGCGGTATCAAAAACCCGAGTGTCCCGCTTCCGGCAAGAGACCCTATTGCCAGTTTTTTGTCATAACCTCTTTTTTTAAGCTCTTCTAAGGTGATTTTCCCGACAGTTGCGGTAGTAGCGGCGGATGAGCCTGAAACGGCGGCAAAAAGTGAAGACGCCGCCACGTTTATATGAAGAAGTTTTCCCGGAATTTTATTAAACCATGGGATCAGTCCGTTAAACAGTTTGGTGGAAATATCGCTTCTGAATAAAAGCTCTCCCATAAAAATAAACATCGGAAGAGCCGCCAAAGACCAGGAATTAAGCGTATCATACATCGAACTCGCAAGAAGCGAGCCGATTTTATCCCAGATACTGATAACAGGAGGAAGATTAAGTTTAAAAATCAGCATCCCCACTATTCCCGTTACGATCAACGATATCGCTATCCACACACCCATAAGCAAAAACGCAAACATCACAACGACAAGTACCGCCGTGAGTACCAAAGGATCACTTATCATTTACAACCTTTATTAAAAATCCTATAATCGAAAGCATAAAAATAAAAAGCCCCACCACCATAGGTATCTGAGTAAGATATAACGGAGTCTCACTCACACTCTCGCTTACCATATCGTAACTGTATGATTCCCAACATAAAAGAATCGAGCGGTAAAATATAAATCCCACCACCGCCAGTGCGATACTTCCCGCAACAAAATCCATAATTTTTCTTATTTTTTTAGGCATCTTGGAATAAATAATGGTTATTCTTATATGGCCGTTTTCTTTAAAGGTGTATCCAAGCCCTAAAAACACGTAAGCCAGATAAAAATAACCGCTGTACTCATCCACAATCATTGTAGAGTGGTTAAATATTGCACGTGAGAATATCTCCACAAGTATTAGTCCCGTTAACAGTATAAAAGCTATGGAAGAGAAAAAAGCCCCCAGATCCAAGAGCTTTTCAAAAAATTTAATTATTTTTTTCATTGTCTGTATTTTTTAAAGATTTCTTTTACGTCTTTTGGTGCGTCTTTAAGATAGTCGTTCAACATTTTTTCGGCAATACCGTCAAGCTCTTTTTTAAGAGTAGGCGTTGCGTCTTCAACAACCATTCCGTGAGCCTGAAGTGTTTTAAGCGCTTTTGCGTCCTCTTCTTTGGAAACTTTCCATTGCATCTCCTCAGTTTCTCTTGCGGCTCTCATTATAGCTTTTTTCTGAGCCGGAGTCATTGCGTTCCAGTAATCAAGATTGATACTCACTCCCTGAAGAGGATATGCGTAGTTGATTTTTGTAAAATGGCTTAAAACTTCCCAGAATTTACCGTCTTTTCCGGATACCGAAGAAGTAACCACGGCATTTACAAGCCCTGTTCTCAGAGCAGAATAAACCTCAGCCCATGGAAGCGCCACGGCACTTCCGCCTGCAAGCTGAATAAATTTCGCGGAGTTTTTGTCGTATGTTCTAGCTTTAATGCCTTTGAAATCTTTAAGACTTTTAACCGCCCATTTCGTATACAGACCGCTTGGAGGCCAGCTTACCGCATAAAGAAGTTTCTGATTCCACTTTCTGCAAACTTTCTGATAAGCTGGTTTTGAGAGTTCATACAGTCTGTATGCGTCGTCATATGATTTTGCAATAAACGGAAGCGCAGAAATACCGAATACTTTACCCCCGCCCGAAGTAAACGGCAAAAACATATCACTAATAGGCACAACACCGTTTTTTACCGCTTTTAAAGGATTGCCTTTAACAAGGGCGTTTCCGGCATGAACCCTTATTTTGATCGTTCCGTTTGAATATTTTTCAACCAACTTCGCAAACGTTTCGGCACCTTTTGTATGGAAGTTGTTAGGTCCGTAAACACAGTTCATATCCAGTGTCATTGTTGATGCAAGCAGTGCGCCTGCAGTCACCAGCATTGCTGAAATTTTCTTTAACATCGCTTTCTCCTTAGATTAATTTACTATTAATTATAAGGAATTTATTTTAAAATTAGCTTAAAAGTTTAACTCTTTTTTATTTTAAACGTACTGAGCACCCCGGCAAACGAAATTAATACAGCCCCGATCAGCTGATTGAGATTCGGAACCTGCCCCAAAAACAAAAACGCCAAAACCATTGCAAACACTATATCAAGATACTGTAAAACGGATGCGATTGAGACTTTTATGTAATTAAGAGCGTCATACCATAAAAAAAGCGCAAGCGCCGTATGCACCGTACCCGTAATAAACGCTATTACTATCGCCTGAACACTCAAACGCCAGTCACTCAAAAACAAAAAAGGAGCCGTTATAAAAACAGAAATTATTATCTGCCATGCCGTCACGGCGGCTGCTCTGTGGTGCATTGTGGCTATTTTGGAAAAAAACCCGAGAGCTCCGTAACTTACCGCCGCCAAAAGCGCTATAAAAGCACCCTTGCTTAAACTGACTCCCCCGTTACTCACAATCACCCCTACAAAAGCCAAAACAGCCGCAATTACTATAAAAACGTTAATCTCCTCTTTTAAAAAAACAGCCGCCAAAATCAAAGATATAACAGGCCCCGCATAATAAATAGTAACCACAGTCGCCACGTCCGCATAATCAAACGCCCAGAAAAAAAACACCCAGTTAACCCCAAGCGCAATTCCGCTGATAAGCAGGGGCCAAAACGGACGCAGCTTCAAAAATTCCCTTATTCCGGTGCGCCTGACGGCAAAATAGAGTATAAAAGGAAACGCAAACAAGACCCTGAAAAACACAAACACCCCGCTGGGAAGAGATGAATATATCGACATAAGAGGCGTAGATCCCCATATAAACGTCGCCCCTATCATTTCAATAAGGCCTTTTTTTTCATTCTTTATCCCTGAAATATTTATCAATTTTTCAGAGTTTTTTCTAAATTTTCCATTCTCCATTCTCAATTCTCCATTTTCTTAATACCTTCACTTTTCATTTTTCACTTTTAACTTTTCACTAAACTCCTTCGCCCTTTCCACTTCCCCTATAAGAGCCAGATACGCCGCATAAACATTCTCTTCACTGAAGTTTTTTAAAATTTCCCTTCTCTCAAACTCCCTTATACTCACAGCTTCGTCAAATTTAACATTTATATCGCCGTATATAAAAATGCCGTGTTCGTTTTTTACCACGTTTTCGGCGTCAAACTTGTCATGCTTTGCAATAACCCTGATAATTCCGACACCTTTTTTTATTAAATTATTCAGCCTCTCATATACTTCCTCATCAAAAACATCCACAAACACATCTTCTTTAAAATATTTCTCTTTTGGATAATAAATCGTAACGATAAGGGTTGAAGGAGTAAGGGCCGAATAAATATGCGTTTTATCGGCTTCAAATTCCACTGTTTCTCCTGAATGCAGGGTGTGAATATCATCAACACTTCCTACTTTCACATCTCCTTTTAAAACATATATCCTCTCAACCGCCCCCGCAAAATGCGGCTTTGCTATATATTCGGCACTGGTTTTGAGATTCATTTTATAGCTTTCAAATTCATCAGTCTTTTCTATCAAAACTACACTTACACCTTCACCCTTAATTTCACCTTCTCCCACAAGCTCTCCAAAAGGAACCCCCAAAACCTCTGCAATTGCCCAGATGGTATTTATTGTCGGGTTGGTTTTATTTTCTTCTATTTTAAAAAGTGTGGACTTTGCAACCCCGGCACGGCTTGCAAGCTCGCTTAAATTAAGCCCTTTGTTTTCTCTAAAAAATTTTATTTTCTCTCCAAGCGTCATTTCAAACCTTTTGTTTCTTTTAAGAAATTATATCACAAGATTTGTTTCTTTATTAAAAACTGATATAATTTTAAAAAAAGGTTTTTTGTGAAACTTTCTTTAACTCAGGGAATTGCCACTATCGTAATTACGCTTCTTGGAAGCGGCGTGTTTATCGTACCGGCTCTTAGTGCGACATACAGCGGATGGGCCGCACTTGTTTTATGGTTTGTAATAGCCCTAATGATACTGCCTGTTGCGTTTGTATTCGGAAAACTCGGTATTATGTACCCGAGTGCCGGAGGGAGTGCGACGTTTGTAAAAGAGGCTTTCGGTGAAA
Source organism: Nautilia profundicola AmH (assembly GCF_000021725.1). Lineage (GTDB taxonomy): Bacteria > Campylobacterota > Campylobacteria > Campylobacterales > Nautiliaceae > Nautilia > Nautilia profundicola. The sequence continues at coordinate 98,092 of NC_012115.1, read as the reverse complement.
AAATGGGATTTGCCACAAAACTTCTATACCTTTCAATCATCCCCATAGGTCCTCCGGTTGTAATAATTACGGCCGCTTCATACCTTGCGAGTGCGTTTGGAAGTGAATACCTGATTGAATTTATATTTTTGGCAAGCGGAATTATTCTGATTTTAAACCTGATGAGCCTCACAGTTTCATCAAACATAAACATTGCCGTGGCTGTTACCATAATTACGATAATTTCGACTTTTTTTACCGTTTCACTTTTTCAGAACTTCCATATAAGCGCACATGAATTTCATATAATAAAAACCCTCGGGATAATATTCTGGTGCTTTGTGGGGATTGAAGCGATGAGTCATATTTCACATGAGTTTAAAAACGAAAACGACTTTTTCAAAGCGGTTGTAATCGGGATAATAATCGTTGCGTTTATGTATATGGCGGTTACGTTTTCGCTTCTTGTATTTAACGCATACGGGAATGAAAGCAAAAACCTCCATTCTCTTGTAAGCGTAGCGTCACACATAATGCCTTACGCCGATAAAATTATGGCGGTGGTGGCGTTTATCATATGTATAATGGCTCTGAATTTATACGTTGCATCCCTTACGCGTCTTTTTACGACTCTGAATATCGGGTTTAAAAAGGCTCTTTTTGTTATTATGGGGATTATTTTGGCGGTTAGTGTATTAAAATTTATGTTCAATTTTAAAGTAGATCTTTTAATAACATATTCAAACGGCGTGTTTGTTTTGATCTATTTTTTAGTGTCCCTCTCAGCTCTTAAAATACTCAAAACCAAAACAGCCCTTTTGGCGGTTGTTACAATGGGTGTGATTATTGCGATTTTGGGATTTGATATGGTGTATGCATTAATTATGCTTGGAGTTTTTTATATGCTAAAAAAAGAGGTTTAAAAAACCTCGAAGTTTGCGAGCAGTTTGGAGATTCTTTTTTTAACTTCGTCTTTGCCAAGAATGCTCAGCATTGCGGCTAAATCTATTCCCTTAGTATCACCGACCATTGCGATTCTGAGCGGTGGCATTAAAAATTTTGGTTTAATGCCTTTAAGTTCTAAAAATTCATTCATTACATCATGCCAGTCAACCGGAGTTTTCGGTTCTTTATCGTTTAAGAACACCAAAAATTCCCTTAAATTACTGATAACTTCATCTTTTAGGAATTTCTTAACCGCTTTTTCATTATACTCGGCAGGTGTTGATAACATCTTTTTAATCTCCTCAGCCATTTCTTTAAGCGTTTTTACCCTATCTTTAAGCTCGTCTATTAAAATCTCTTTTTTGTCATGCCCTTCGATATCAACACCGAAATCTTCTTTTAGAAGTTTTACGATTCTCTCATTTGGAGAATTTTTAATATAGTGCTGGTTTAGCCAGTCGAGTTTTTCTTTGTTGTATCTGCTCGGAGCTTTGTTGATATCTTTCGGATCGAAAAGTTTAATCATTTCATCAATCGAAAATATTTCCTGATCCCCGTGGCTCCATCCAAGCCTTACAAGGAAGTTTAAAAGAGCTTCCGGAAGGTACCCTTCTCTTTTGTATTCCATAACGTCAACGGCACCGTCCCTTTTGGACATTTTAGAGCCTTTTTCATTGTGAATCATAGGCACGTGGTAAAATTTCGGCACATCCCATCCGAATGCTTTATATACAAGTACCTGTTTAAATGTATTTGTAAAGTGATCATCTCCTCTTATGATATCCGTCATTCCCATTTCATGGTCGTCTATAACCACAACGAAGTTATATGTAGGTGTTCCGTCGCTTCTTGCAATTACGAAATCATCAACCTGACTTGCGTCGATCTCCGCTTTTCCTTTTACTCCGTCTTCAAAGCCTACTTTTCCACTTAGCGGAGCTTTGAATCTGATTACGTAAGGTTTGTCAAGTTCACCTTTAAAGTCTCTGTATTTTCTAATATCAATCGGAGGCTCTTCACCTTTCATTCTGGCTTCTCTAATTGTTTCAAGCTCTTCTTTTGTAAGATAGCATTTATAAGCCATACCTTTATCCAAAAGTTCTTTTACATACTCTTTATATTTATCAAATCTTTCACTCTGGAACACCACTTCATCATCCCAGTGAAGTCCAGTCCAGTTAAATGCTTCAAGTATTGCGTCAACTGCTTCTTGTTTATTTCTACTAAGATCCGTATCTTCGATTCTGAGTCTAAATTTTCCATTATTTTTCTTAGCCCAAAGCCAGTTAAAAAGCGCGGTTCTAAGCCCACCGATATGTAAATAACCCGTAGGAGACGGTGCAAATCTGGTAATTACCATCAATATCCTTTTTGATGAAATTATATCAAATCATTATTTTTTTGTATTTTATTGATCATAGTCAATTAATTTAAACTTAATATTAGTTAAAATTTGAAAAGTCCGGAAAGGATTGAAAATGGGATTTGTAAAAAACATCTTAAAAAAATTGAAAAAATTCTACTCTTTTGAAGATAAACTGATAAGTGAGCTTAAGCACGATCATCAAAAACTTTTTTCACTGTTTAATAAAATTGAAAAAAATATTCAAAAAAGAAATTATGAAAAAATTCCGGAAATATTAAAGAAATTTCATTATGAATACAGGTTGCATATAATATATGAAGATAATTATTTTTATACATATATGAAAAGAAAATATAAAAACGACGATAAAATACTTGAATTTATAAATCAAAAACAAGAAGAAATGAAATCAATCACAAAAGCTATTGCCGATTTTATAAACAGATTTGATTCAATCAAAGAAATACAAACGGAAAAATTTAAAAATGAATTGCAAAAATTGGGAAAAGCATTAAAATCCAGGGTGGAATTCGAAGAAAAAGAACTTTATACTCTTTATTCCTGAACCTTTTTTTCAATAATTTTTACACTTATCATCACGACAATAACTTCAAGTACTGCCGTAAAAACCAGAACATTATACCAATAATCGCTTATTGTCCCGTTTTGATGTGCAAGTGTAGCCGTTGCGATTAATAACGTTAAAGGCATAGAAAGTGAAAGGGCAAAAAGTATCATTTTTTTTAGTCCTAAAGTAAAATAAAACACTGTCGAAGCAAACACTCTTATTGCAATCATAGCCGCAACAATAATTAAAGAGTCTTTTATCATTTTTAACGATATTAATGATAAATTTAAAGAACTTCCAACATGAACAAAAAATATTGTAATCAAAAATCCGAATCCAAAAGGCGCAAGTTTATGCTCCAAGTCTTTATTATGCTCAAAAAACGTGGCTATAAATACCCCTACGACAAACGCACCAAGTACCACGTCAAGATGTATTTTCATTAAAAACGCGATCATAATAAAGAAAAAACTTATGGCAATCCTTACATCCTGATGGTACTTGTCAACTCCCGGCATAAGATAATGTTTAAGTTTCGGGAACCACCAGAAAAGCGCTCTCATAAGGAAAAATACTATTGCCAAAAACGCTAAAAATAAAAATAGGATTCCTATATTAAAAAGAAGTTTTTTCCCAAATCCGAACTCAAAATATCCGCTCACGACCGTTAATATCAAAATAGAAATAAGTTCTCCCAAAACACCTATTTTAATTGCCAAGTCAAGCCATTCTTTTTTCCCAATTTCTTGTTGAATTGATATCATAAGTCCTATTGAAATCAGCGGCATAATAACTAAAAACACTTTTGAAAAACCGAACATCAGTACAAACACCAAACTAAGAATATTTAAAATGATTAAAAACAAAAGCCCCTTTTTAAAAATAGATTTTTCCATTTTAAATAAATCTTTTAAATTAACTTCCATTCCAGCTAAAAGCATTAAATATAAAAACCCGACTTCCGCAAGAAGGTTAAACATTTCATTATGGTGTATAAGCCCTACCGCACTGAATATTGCCCCAAGCGTTATTTCAACCATAGAAATAGGTAATTTAAGTGTATTACTCAAAAACGGTGATATAAGAAGTATTATTGAAAGAGATATTATCAGTAATTCAGCACTCATTTGCTATTTCAAACCCTTCGTTTAATAAAATTTCAAGATCCCTATCGGGTCTTTCTCCTTTGGTAGTTAAATAATCCCCTATCACAATAGAATTCGCACCGACCTTTAAAGCCTCTGTCCATTCATTGCCAAACACTATTTCCCTTCCTCCCGCTAACATTATTATAGCTTCTTTAAACTCATTTGCAAATCTTTTAACGGTTTTTAAAGCAAAGTCCTTATTGTGAGTAGCCTTTAAAGGAAGTTTTTCATTTTCAATAAAAAAATTAAGTGGAATACCGTTTGGCTTCAACTCTTTTAAAGATCTGATAAAACTTTCAATATCTTCATTACTCTCTCCCATTCCGAAAATTCCACCACAACATAGCTGAAGCCCTACGGATTTGATGTTTTCACACGTTTCAAACCTCTCATCCCATGTATGGGTCGAGCAGATTTTAGGATAATATTCACGGCTTGTTTCAAGATTGTGGTTATATATTTTTACCCCTGCTTTTTTAAGCTCTTTTAAGGAATCTTTTCCCGCCGTACCGTTACATGCTATTATTGAAATATCCACTTCTTTAATAACGGATTTTGCAGCCGAACAAACGTACTCGAGTGTCTTGTCATCAAGACCCTTTCCACTTGTTACAAGACAAAATCCCGTTGCACCGTTTTTTTTGGCGAGTTTTGCTTCATTTACGATCGTTTTTAGATCTTTTTGTTTGTATCTGTTTATATCTGCACCCCATTTAACACTCTGGGTGCAGAATTTACAGTCTTCATTGCAGGCTCCACTTCTTATATTACTAATGGCGCAGAGATATATTTTTTTCATGTTAAGCCTTTGGAAGGGTAAATTCTTTAACCTTCGTTTTCCACTCTTTTGTTTTCACTTTTCTGTAAAAAAGCGTTACGATATATTTTTCATCTGTAATATCAAGGGTCATACATGTTGAAAACCCATGATCCCTGGCACATACTTCTCCGGGATTTAAGATCAGATTTTTACCGTTAAACGTTATGTCAACGTCATGCGTATGGCCGTAAACTATTATATCCGTATCCAAAGGAAACATATATTTGGGATAATGCATAAGTTTCCACGTTTTACCCGCAAGTTTAAAATAATGAGGTTCTGTTGTAAGATTATACTTATCAACAACTTTATATAAATGAAAATCGTTATTCCCAAGAACCGCTACATATCTAACGTGAACTTTTTCAAGATATTCAAGTACCTCTTCTTCCACTATATCACCGGCATGTAAAATAAACTCCACGCCCTCTTTAAGTAAAAGATCAATAACCTTTTTTGCACGTCCGGTTTTTCTGTGTGTATCGGACATAATTCCTATTTTCACATTCTACCTTTACTTTTTAGCTTCTTCTCTGTGTTTACATTTTATGCATTCATAAACATCTTTTTTTCTATATGTACGCTCAGCCATTAAATACCCACATTCCGGACACTTTTTATTTACAGGTCTGTATTTAGAAATAAAATTACACTTAGGATAATTAGCACATCCGTAAAATTCACCTCTTCTTGATTTTCTTTTTACAATATCTCCCCCACATTCAGGACATTTAACATCATCAAGAACTTCAGGTGCGTTTAGGGGCTTGGTGTTTTTACACTTCGGATAATTGCTGCAAGCTAAAAACTCACCGCTTTTCCCTTTTTTAACAACCATATCAGCCCCGCATTTATCACATTTTACATCTGTTTTTTTCTCTTCTTTACTCTCTTCCAGAGGACGGGTATATTTACATTTCGGATAAGAACTACAAGCTATAAACTCTCCGAATCTACCTTTTCTAATTACAAGAGGGGATCCGCAAAGAGGACATGTTTCGTCAATAGGTTTAGCTATTTTTTGTGAAGGAATTTCTTTGTATCCTTTATTTACAAGTTCCATAAACGGATTATAAAAATCTTTTAAAACTTCCTGCCAGTCTTTTTTCGCTTCTGCCACCTCATCAAGCATCTCTTCCATGTTTGCGGTAAAGTTCGCATCCACAATATCTGGAAAATGCTTCTCAAGTGTTTCTATTACACTAAATGCTATTTCTGTCGGATGTAGTTTTTTATCCTTTACCTCCACATAGTTTCTGTTCTGCAGCAGCGTAATAGTCGGTGCATATGTAGAAGGCCTACCAATTCCGAGAGATTCAAGTTTTTTAATAAGACTTGCTTCTGTATATCTTTCAGGAGGTTTTGTAAAGTGCTGAGTTGCTTTGACATCTTCTGGCTTTAATTTTTCACCTTTTTCAAATTCAGGCAGAAGTGTGTTTGCACTCGGTTTACCGTACACTTTATAAAATCCGTCAAATATAAGTTTTCTACCGCTTATTTTAAATTCACCTTTGTCGTTTGCTATATATATGTTTTGTGTTTCAAATTTTGCATCTTTCATTTGTGATGCAAGAAATCTGTTAAAAATAAGTGCGTATAGTTTAAGTTCATCCGGTTTTAGATAGTTTTTTAAATCATCAGGTGTAAGTCTTACATCAACCGGTCTTATCGCTTCATGCGCTTCTTGTGCATTTTGATTTTTCGTAGCATACGTTTTAGCCTGAGCATATTCTTCACCAATGTTTTGTTTTATAAATTCAAGAGCGGCCTGTTGAGCTTCTTTTGCGATATTTAAACTGTCAGTTCTCATATAAGTGATAATTCCGGTTTCACCCACAGGCGTTTTCACACCTTCATAAAGCTTCTGTGCAATCTGCATTGTTTTTCTCGGACTAAATCCGAGCTCGCTGCTCGCCACCTGTTGAAGTGTTGACGTCATAAACGGAGCAGGTGATTTTACGGTAGTCGTTTTAGTCTCTATTTCTCTTACAGTATATTCAAGAGGTTTTAACTCTTCTACGATTTTTTGAGCTTCGTCTTTTGATTTAATATCGAATTTATCAAGCTTTTTACCGTTATATTTAATTAAAGAACCCTCAATTTTTTTAAAAATACCTTCAATACTCCAATATTCTTGAGGTTTAAACGCTTTAATTTCTCTCTCACGATCCACAACAAGTTTAAGAGCAGCACTTTGAACCCGACCGGCACTAAGTCCTTTTTGAATTTTTTTATTAAGCAATGGTGAGAGCTTATATCCCACTATTCTGTCAAGCAATCTTCTTGCCTGCTGTGCGTTTACCCTGTTTAAATCAATGGTTCTCGGATTTTCAAGAGCTTTTTTTATGGCAGTTTTTGTGATTTCATGAAATACAATTCTTGGTAATTCTTCCGGTTTCTTACCAATTACATGCGCTATATGATAACCTATAGCTTCCCCTTCACGGTCTTCATCCGTTGCAATATATATCGTTTCCGCTTTTTTTGCTTTTTCTTTTAATTCTTTTGCAATAGGTTGATGATCAGCCGTTACTCTATATTGAGGAATAAATTTGTCTTCTTCAATTTTTATTCCAAAAGAAGTCTTAGGCAAATCTCTTATATGACCTTTGCTGGCAACAACTTCATACTCTTTTCCCAAAAAGTTTTTTATTGTTCTCGCTTTCGCCGGAGATTCCACTATAATTAAATTTTTAGCCAAAATATATGCCTTTTTTTTGGCGGTATTATACCAAAGATAAATGTTGTCAATATTTTACAAAAATTCTATTAATAATTTTTTTCTAATAATAATGTTAGGAATTTTGCTATAATTAATAACACATTCCTTCAAAACAAAAGGTTTTTTAATTGAACGAACTTATAAAAAATAAAAAGATTTTACTTTTTATAGTTACATTACAAGAAGCTTTCACGGCAGTTGTACCATTTTTCTTATTAACAGCATTTGTAACTCTTTTGCTTTCATTTGCAATATACTTCAATAGCGATATTTTTTTTATTTCTCCAAAAGCCCTTTTATATTTATCTAAAACTCTCCAATCGTTTACTTCTATAGTTGCGGTAATCTCTATTTCATATTTTTTTGCTTTAAGAATTAAAACTTCTCAGATTATTTCAATTATTTTGTCAGTTTGCGTATTTGTAACATTAACGCTTATAGAAAACTCTTCAGTTTATATTTTTAAAGTAAACGATTATACCTCAATCATTAAACTAATTGATGATATTTCTATTCCTTTAATTTTGCCTTACGGTTTCACACCTGCGACTTTAATTTCCCCTATTTTATCCACATATTTACTTAAATATTTTTATCCAAAGCTTACTCTTAACATTAGTGCAATGGATGGAAATTATCATATATATAAACTCTTTAATTATTTATTCGTTTTTTTCGTAGCATATTTCGTTGCTATAATCCTTTATGTCTTTGTAAATTTTTTCATGAATATATTTTTCCATGAATTTAATCCGTTGGAAATGAATATTCCGGATGTGCTTATTTTAATAATACGGGATTTTATGGTGCAGGTTTTATGGTTTATAGGTATTCATGGAAGCCATACGGTAAATGGACTTTTCGGAAAAGCCATTCTTTTTAAAGAAGTATGTCCAAATCTTACATACGGTGAATTCAATAGAATGTTCGTTTTGATCGGAGGTGCGGGTATAGGACTTGGTATGTTAATATCATTTTGGATTTTTATCAAAGACAGAGCCCTTAGGTATATTACTAAAATATCAACTCCTTTTGTGTTTTTTAACATTAATACGCTTTTAATATATTCTATTATTGTCTTGAACAGATTTTTTCTTATTCCTTTTATCTTTTTACCGTTACTAAACATTATTATCGCATATATATTTTTACACATCGTACATATTGATTTCACTCACTATTACGTATCATGGACTACACCCGTTTTTATCGACTCATATCTGAAAACGAATGGCAATATTTTAGTTATATTACTACAGGTGTTTTTGGTTATTATTGATACGTTGGTATACATGTATTTCACCAAAAAATTCGTCACTTCAAACTCATATTCTTCTCATATTGACATATTAGAAAAAAACTTGGAAATTCCTGTAGAAATAAAGTCAAAAGAAGGGATTTACGCATTCAAAGCCCACAAAGAATTAATTGCCGCACAGGCGAAATTAGATGAAGTGATCAATTCTCTAAATAAAGACACACTAAAAATCTATTATCAGCCTCAAATAGATATTACAAACAATTCTTGCAATAAATTCGAAGCGTTAATAAGACACAGCATAAATGGAAAAATCACCGGACCGGAATTTCTTCCCATAATTGAAGAAGCCGGCTTAGCCCCTATTATAGACATATGGGCATGTAAAGAAGTTAAAAAACATTTAAACCTATGGGAAAAAGAAGGTTTCAATCCCCAAATAAGCATAAATCTTCACCCTGATACGTTAAAAAGTAAAGACGCAATTAATAAAATAATAGACATATTATATGAAAAAAATATAATGTTTGAAATTATTGAAAGAAGCTTTTTATATGGAAAAATTGCTGAAAACAACGTCTACAGGCTTCAAAACAACGGATTTAAAATAGCAATTGACGATTATGGAATAGGTTATTCAAGTTTGGAAATAATAACAAAACTAAAAATTGACGAACTGAAAATCGACAAATCTTTAATCGATATTATTAATACGGAAAAAGGATTTGCAGTTTGCAAACATACGGTTAATCTATGCCATGATTTATATTATAAAGTTGTCGCGGAAGGAGTTGAAACAAAAGAACAGTATGAAAAGGTAAAATTAATAAACATAGATTATGTTCAGGGGTATTATTTTTCACCTGCACTTCCATTTAACCGTGTACACACTTTTTATACAGAGTTTAATAAACACATATAAAAATAAAAGTTGCGATTGCAACATTTGATATAATTCCAAAAATTTTAAAGGCCAGGAGATTGAAATTTCTTTTAAATAAAAGAATTGTAGCGTTTATAATTACTTTACAAGAAGCATTTGTCGCTGTTATTCCTTTTATTATTTTTACAGCATTTTTAATGCTGTTTTATATCTTTATAAATTATTTTAATATAAGTTTTATACCTAAAGACCTTTTGGACAAATTTACAAAAACTGTAACATCTTTCACTTCTTTAATAGCAACTGTTTCCATTGCTTTTTTTGTTGCAAAAAGAATAAAAGTTTCAGAAATTATCGCTATTATTTTATCAATCGTTACATTTTTATCTATTACGGTATATGAAAATCCGAAATTTCCATTAATACTGCCTTATGGATTTACCACGGCTACAATTTTTGCACCGATAGTAAGTACCTATTTCCTAAAAATTTTATATCCGAAATTTTCATTGCATATTAATTTAACGGACGGTAATTATCATATATACAGATTTTTCAATTATATTTTTGTATTTTTTGCAGCTTATATCGCCACAATGGTGCTTTATATTTCCGTTGACGCTATTATGGACATAATTATAGATAAATACAATCCGCTGGTTATAAATCTTCCTAATATTATTATTTTGGCAATAAGGGATTTTTTGGTTCAACTGTTTTGGTTTATTGGAATACATGGTGAACATATGGTAAACGCTCTTTTCGGAAAAGAGATATTATTCAGACAGATGTTTCCTAATTTAACATACGGAGAATTTCATAGAATTTTTATAAATATAGGTGGTGCCGGTGTAGGGTTAAGCTTGTTGATAGCCCTTTTAATACATGCAAAAGACAACACCGTAAAAACATTATCAAAAATTGCTGCTCCGTTTGTTATTTTCAATATTAACGATATTATTATTTTCTTAATTGTAGTATTTAACAGATTTTTATTTTTGCCTTTTGTGTTTTTACCTTTGTTGAATCTTATTCTTGCTTATATTTTTATCAATATCGTTCCTTTAAGTTTTTCAACTTATCATGTAATTTGGTCAACTCCGGTATTTATTGACGGCTTTTTAAAAACCAATTCTTTTATCGTTCCGGCTTTTCAATTATCTCTTATAGTAATTGACACGATAATTTATTCTCATTTTATTAAAAAATATTTTGAAATACAGTCCCTTGAAAACAAAAAATATATTCTTCAAAACAATCTGGAAATAAAAGACGAAATAAGAGCAAAAAAAGATATTAAAGCTTTTTTAGCCAATCAGGAATTAATAGAAGCAAATACAAAATTGAATGAATTAATTAACGATTTAAATCAGAACAATCTGCTTATATATTATCAGCCAAAAATAGACCTGAAATACAATAAAGCTCAAAAATTTGAGGCCCTAATAAGATATAACGATAATGGGCAAATAAAAGGTCCTTTTTTCTTAGATATTATTGAAAAATCCGGACTTGCACCTATTATAGATATATGGGTATGCCAACAAGTAAAAGAAGATTTGCAAACATGGCAACTCCAAAACTTTTTCCCACAAATAAGTATAAATCTTCATCCTGATACATTAAAAAGTAGTGATGCAATGGACAAAATAATTGAAATGTTTAAAGACGAAAACGTTGTTTTTGAAGTTATAGAAAGAAGTTTTGTTGATAGTAACGCAAAAGAAAACATTAACAAATTAATACAACACAAATATTTGATTTCTATTGATGATTTTGGTGTAGGGTATTCATCGTTAGAGACATTAATCAAAAATAAATTTGATGAACTCAAACTTGACAAAACACTTATAGATGAAATAGAAACCAAAAAGGGATTTTTAGTTTGTCAAAATACTGTTAATCTATGTAAAGACTTAAATATTAAAGTTGTTGCTGAAGGTGTTGAAACAAAAGCCCAACTTAACAGTTTAAGATTTATGGATGTAGATTATATTCAGGGATACTATTTTTCACCTGCTTTACCGTTTGAAAAAGTAAAAGAGTTCAGTGAGAACTTTAACTTAAGCGATTTTTAAAATCCTCATAATGAAACTCTCTTGCCTTATAAATTGATCCGTCTTTTCTTTTTATGATTATATCCGGAAGTTTGATTCCGTTAAATGCTGTATTTTTAACCATCGTATAAATAGCCATATCCTCAAATATAACCTTGTCTCCTATTTCAAGAGGCTTATCAAAACTGTAATCTCCTATAACGTCTCCGGCAAGACAGGTAACACCCCCAAGTCTGTAGGTGTATTTTTTCTCATTTGGTTCTCCTGCTCCTCTTACCACGGGTCTATATGGCATTGCAAGGACATCGGGCATATGAGCTTCGGCAGATGTATCAAGTATAGCTATTTTCATACCGTTGTCAATTATATCAAGCACTTCGGCGACCAAATATCCTGCATTTAGTCCTACTGCTTCACCTGGTTCAAGATACACATCTTTTATATTCGGATATCTGCTTCTAAACGCTTTAATCATTTCAATTAAATGTTCGACATCATACCCTTCTCTTGTAATATGATGGCCTCCACCGAAATTCACCCACTCCATATCTTTAAGATATTCACCGTAAAGTTTTTCAAATCCTTCAAGCGTTCTCTCAAGCGCATCATCAAGCTGTTCACACAGAGCGTGAAAATGCAGACCGCTTACGTTTTTAAGTTTATCTGCCTTGAAATTAACCTTTGGGATCCCAAGACGGCTAAATGGTGCACATGGATCATATAAAGGTACAGGAGAACTTGACACTCCGGGATTCACCCTAAGCCCGATAAGTGATTTGTCTTTTACCCTATTTTCGAATCTTTCAAGCTGATTGAAGCTATTAAACACCACTGTATGCGATATATCTGCAACTTCATCTATTTCGCTATCTTTAAAAGCAGGGCAGTAAGTATGAACTTCCCACGGTTTCATATTTGCTAATTTTGCTTCCCAAAGACCGCTGGCAGTTGCCCCGCTTAAATATTTCTCAAGCAGATCAAACGTTGACCATGTTGCATATCCTTTAAGAGCTACAAGAATTTTAGCATCCGCTTCTTTTTGAACTCTGTCTAAGACTTTCAGATTTTTTTCAAGGAGTTTTTCTTCTATAACATAAGCAGGAGTATTAATATTCATTCCCAACCTTTTTAATGAAATTATACTAAGTTAAGTGATTTTTTATACAAAATATTCGTTTCTGTTACTATCCAAATTATGCGCGGATATTGAATATATTTTCAACACTATTTTCTTATTTTTATTTTTTACACGTTGAATAACAAAACCAGATAAATAAATTATTAAAGATAGTTTAGTTCAAGAAGTGACAGACACCAATAAGAAGTGATTTGAAAAGTGAAAGGAAAAAACCTGATTATAAAGTCAGGTCTAAAATTCTTTCTGCTTTTTCGATATCTTCAACACTTGGTTTTTTATGTGCTCCGATTTGTTTAAGAACTCTCGCAACTATTAACATTAACGCACCGATATATTCAGGTAAAACTTCTTCAAGTTCTTTTGAAATAGGGTATTTTAACGGTGGAATTTGTTCTAAATATAATAGAACGTCTTTAAGATCCACTTCTTCTTCAAGTTTTTTAAATTCTCTGATACTTTCTTCAAAACCTCTTGTTAAAGGCATGTCCGCCGGTTGAATCACATCTCTTCCGTTGTATCCTGTTTTTTCAACAGCAACCAATAATAAATCATGGAATTTTTTTTCAACTATATCGATTATTCTGTCAGCTTTAGATTTATCAAGCTCTAAACTTGCCGCTTTTTTGAAAACTGCTTCAATTTTTTTAAATCCTACTACTCTTGCCATTTCCTCTCCTTAAGTTTTTTAAAATTATATAACTTAATCAACAAAAAGTCAAGTATATTGAGTCAATTTCACTAAATTAAAATGTAAAACCTACCCCTACATATAAACTACTGTCATAATTGTTATCAAAACTAATATCTCTATATCCGACAAACACTTCTCCGTTTTCAATAAACTGAGTTCCTGCTTCAACTTTAAATTTCATAAACTTATCAGCTTCGTCAAAACTTAAAATTTTAGGAGCATATTCAAACTCTCCTCTTACAAAAACAGGAATTGAAAACTGCCCGATATAACTTGAAGCGCCTATACCTACCGGAAGCGCTGAATTTTTAGTCGTATGCACAAAATCAACAAACAAAGAAAACTTAATCGGCAAATCAATACCTATAGCCTGGCCTTCACTTTTGACTCCTGCATAAAAGAAATTCGATTTATCAGAATTAATTAAATACCCGCCTCTTACATAAAAAGGCTGTTCGTAAGATACTTTTGCTTGTCCTTCCACCATTATAGTATCATTTGTAATCTGTAAATTAGCAAAATTGCCCGCAAACAAACTACCTGCAGCAAATACGCTTAATAGTAACTTTTTCATTCCGCATCCTTTTTTATAAAATTATATCTAATATAATATTACTTTTACTTTTTCACCGGCACTTAAAGAGTACAGCCCTTCATTTAACACCATTAAAGCCTCATTACCTATAAGGTTTGTCAAAATTCCGCTGCTGCCTTGTTTTTTACCTTTTGTATCAACAACATATTCTCCGTTCTCAAAAGAAACATTAACTGCCACAAACTGTGTTTTTTTGAATTTTTTAATAAAATCGTCTCTTAATTTAGCCTCAATTACTTTTAATGATTTTTTATTTTCAAATGCATCCGCAATAGGTACCACATAAAGTAAAAACGTCACAAAACTGCTGTAAGGGAATCCGGGAAGGGAAACGATATACTTTTCACCTGCACGTGCTATCATAATCCACTGACCGGGCTTTATATTAACCCCGTGAAATAAAACATCAAACTCTCCTGTAATTTCTTTTACGAAATCAAAATCCCCTACGCTTACTCCTCCGGTCGTAACAACTATATCACTATTTTGGAGGGCTGAAATTATCTTGTTTTTTATCGACTCTTTATTGTCTCCTGCTATTCCAAGATTATGAGTCTCATAACCCAAACTTCTCCCAAGAGCTGTAAGTGTGTAATTATTAGAACTTCTTATCTGTCCCATTTTATATTCTTCATCCAAATCCACCACTTCTTCACCCGTGGCAAGCACTGAAACTACAGGCTTTTTAACTACACTTACAACAGGTATTCCAAGAGATGCCAATACACCTATTTCCCCCGCCTTAATTAACGTTCCTTTTTTAATTAACGTTTCACCTTCTTTAAAATCTTCTCCTACAGGTCTTACTGAAAACCCTTTTTCAACTTTTTCTTTTATTATTAATTTGTCTCCAATTACTTCGACATTTTCAATAGGGACCAATGTATCACTGTTTTCCGGCATAAAACTACCTGTAAATGTTTTAACTGTTTCACCTTTTTCTATTTTTTTATATTTAAAACTCCCGGCAGGATTTTTTCCTATTATTTTGATTTCTTTATCAATATCTTCGTATTTTATGGCATATCCATCCATAGAAGCAGTAGGCATATACGGATTATCATATTTTGCTTTTATATCCTCTGCAAGCACCCTGTTTAGAGCATTTTCTAAAAAAACTCTCTCACTTGCTTTTACGCTCGGAAGATTTTCATTTAAAATTTTTATAGATTCATCAAAACTTATATGTGCCATAACTTCTCCTTATTCCTCACTTAAAATCCCTGCTCCGGGTAATTCTTTTGCTCTGTCTTTGGCAAATACTCTTTCTCCGTTTATTAGATCGTATTTCCAAATTGGTGCATTTGCTTTAAAATCTTCCACGAACTCTTCCAAATATTTAAAACCTTCCGTTCTGTGCTTTGTAAAAATCGCACATAAAAAGCTTGTTTCTCCCACCATTACATCGCCGAAACTATGCGCCATCGTTATTTTACAATCATCTAAATTTTGCCATTTCTTAAACCATTCATTAAGCATTGGAAGATACAAATCAAAACTTAGTCCTTCAATTCCGTTATCCGGTCTAACAATACCGATGAACGGAATCATCGCTCCGTATCCTTCAAGTTTAAATTCCTCATACCACCTCTCAAGAGTTGGTATAACCGGTACTCCGCCTTTAAATACTTCTAACATATTCTCCTCCGTTTTTAATTTTTAAATCTATCACCCTCCGCATACAGGCGGAAGTATCGCAACCCTGTCTCCATCTTTTAGTTCTACATCCAATGTTGTTGTTAATTTATCATTAACAGCTACTGCCGAATTTTCCAACCATTTTTTTATTTCATCATCTTTGCTTAACACTTCTTTAAGTTCCTTTAAATTTTTTACATTAATTTCAATATTTTCTTTTGCAATTGGCCCTAAAAACTCTACTTTAACCATTAACACTCCTTTTTTTGACATATCAACCGCCTGATTATATGATAAAATATTATCTAAAAAAGGCTAATATGCTTATAGGTCATATTGATTATTTAAACCTTTTGCCATTTTATCAATTTTTGAAGAAAAAAGGGATAAAGGTCAAAAAATCATATCCTGCAGAAATTAATGAATGGTTTGAAAAAGGCATCATCGATGCTGCTTTTATATCGTCCGTCAAAGCCAAAAACAAAAAATGCTTAAATGCCGGTATAGCGGCAAATAAAAAAGTAAAAACCGTTTTGGTTTGTCCAGGAGAGGGAGATGATTTTGAATCTGCCACATCAAATGTTCTGGCAAAAGTGCTTAAAATTAAAGGCAGGGTTGTAATAGGAGATAAAGCATTTAAAGAAAACAACTGCATAGATTTAGCAAAAGTATGGCATCAAAAATATAAGCTTCCATTCGTATTTGCACTTTTTTGTACAAATAAAAATCAAAAAAAATACAAAAAACTTATAAACGAATTTTTAATTAAAAAACAAAAAATACCGTATTCAGTTATAAAAAAATACGCTCAGAAAGCCGGTATTTCAACAAAAGAAGCAAAAGATTATTTAGACAACATTATATATTATAAAATAGGCTGGAGAGAAAAAAAAGCGTTAAAAACTTTTTGGCAACTTTCAAAGAGTATAAAATGAAAAACTCAAATCTATTTGAAATAGAACAACTCCCTCAGATAGACAGCGAAATATTTGAAACACTCATCAAACATAAAAACGTAACGGTTAAAAAAATCATTTCAAATACGTTAAAGACACCTCAGACTTTTGTTCAGGAAGAAGACGAGTTTGTAGTGCTTTTAAAAGGATGTGCGAAAATAGAGATAAACGGAGAAATTAAAAAACTAAAAGCCGGAGATTGGCTTTTTATTCCTGCAAACACGACTCACACATTAATAAAAACAAAAAAAACGGCCGTATGGCTGGCCGTATATATTTACTGATATATTTTTTTAATATAATCTATTCTTCTTGTCATATTAAGCATTAACATATCGGCTATTACGCATGCCGCCATTGCCTCCACAACAACACTTCCTCTGATTGCCACTATCGGATCATGCCTTCCTTTAAGGTCTACTTCAACTTCATTTCCGTATATATCAACTGTTTTTTGGGTTTTGAAAATCGAAGGTGTTGGTTTGAAATATATTTCGGCTTCTACACTTTCCCCGTTGCTTATACCTCCTAAAACACCTCCGGCATTATTACTCAAAAAACCTTCTTTTGTAATTTCATCGTTATTTTCAAGGCCTGTAAGTTTATGTGCTTCGCTGTTTCCTATATAGATTCCTTTTACGGCGTTGATACTCACCATTGCGCTTGCCAGCACATTGTCAAGTTTATAATAAATAGGTTCTCCAAGGCCTACGGGAAGATTGTCAATTTTTAATTTCACAACTCCACCCAAAGAATTATGCTCGTTTCTTTTTTCATCTATAAGTTCTATCCATTTTTCTTCAGCTTTTTCATCAAGTGCAAAAAGAGGTGATGTTTTTGCGTATTCATAATCTTCTTTTTTGGCTCTTACCCCGCCAATTTCAATAACTCCGGCTTTAATATCAATATTCAGCTCTTTTAAAAGCATTTTAGCAACCGCACCTGCTGCAACCCTTGCGGCGGTTTCACGCGCAGAGCTTCTGCCTCCTCCCCTGTAATCCCTGATTCCGTATTTATTCCAATACGTAAAATCGGCATGCCCAGGACGGAACAAGTCTTTTATGTTTGAATAATCCTTGCTTTTTTGGTCTTTATTGAAAATCACTATTGCAATAGGAGTACCTGTCGTTTTACCTTCAAACACACCGCTTAGCACTTCTGCCCTGTCGCTTTCTTTTCTTTGTGTTGCGAATCTGTTTTTGCCCGGTTTTCTTCTATCAAGCTCGTTTTGCAAAAACTCTTCGTCAAAATCAAGCCCGGCAGGTACACCGTCAACGATAACACCTATGGCTTTTCCGTGCGACTCCCCGAATGTCGTAAATCTGAATAGTTCTCCGAAACTGTTAAACATTATTTTCCTTTTTTAGCCGTATCTGTCCCCATCTTTGCCATCTTTCACCACTTCACAACTTCACAACTTATCTACTTCACAACTTATAAATTAAGCTCTTTTTTAAGCATGTCAATAGTAAGCCTCGCTCCTTCTTGTTGCGCCGTTTTTTTGCTTTTGCCTTTTGCCCTTGCGTATTCTTTATCTTGTATAAATACACCGATTTCAAACTCTTTTTTATGATCAGGCCCGCTGGCACTTATCAATCTGTATTCAGGTACCACTCCGAAATGAGCCTGTGTAATTTCCTGAAGTGTGGTTTTATAATCTTTAAGCAACTCCTCAGGTGTAATAATAGGAAACTCTTCTTTTAAAAGTCTAAGAGCCACATCTTTTGCCTTTTCAAACCCGGCTTCCAAATATATAGCCCCTATAACCGCTTCAAATGCGCTTGAAAGTATTGACGGCTTTTCACGTCCGTTATTATTTTCTTCCGCAGGCGAAAGATATAAATATTTACCAAGATTTAATCTTTTAGCAAGCCTTGTAAAAGAGTCTTCATTTACAAGCGCCGCTCTCAGTTTTGAAAGAATTCCCTCCTCAGCTTTAGGAAATAGATGAAAAAGATATTCACCTACTATCAAATCCATTACCGCATCACCTAAGAATTCCAATCTTTCATTATTTACTTCTTTCTTATAACTTCTGTGCGTCAGAGCCTCGGTTATCAATTTTTTGTTTTTAAACTGATACCCCAAGCTCTTTTCAAGTTCACTAATCTGCATTCATTATCCTTTGTGTTGTTTTAGGTATTAAATCCATGCATTTAGGATTAAATTCAATTAATGAGTTCAAATCCATAAAAGCCGGTTTGCTTGCAAGATAAAAAAACAGAAAATGAGTAAGTGCACTTATAGGATTTTCGCATTTTTCACATTCACTGTTTCTTATAATATCACATTTTTCTTTTTCAAGTTCCCAAATTTCAGCAATTTTTGCAGCTATTTCAAATAACGACATTCCTGTCATTCTTTTAAGCAATGTACCGAGTTCTAACGGTGCAGACTCAGTGATTAACTCAACTTTATCTTTTTTATCGCCTAAAAGCATATCACAAACACAAACCGCCACCGGAATAATTGCTCCTATTTCCGGATACTTTTTATATGTTTCTTTTCCGAACTCCAATATCATATATTCTTCATAATCTGACAAAAACTGTGCTTGAAAATCCTTAAAGTTAATTTGAAATATTCTCCATTCCTTAGGCTCAAGAAGAGATACAATATAACTATAAACAAGGCTTTTAGCCATTTCAAGACCTATCATGGTAAAAAGCTGAACCGTGTCTTCCACTTTATTAGGTAGAGAAAAATAAGCGGAATTAACTACATGTTCGATCTGTTTTTTTAAAACCAGATCATTTTCTGCTTCAAGTGCCGCTTTTTTTAAATCGCCTTCTTTTAAATATTTCAAAGTGTTCATAGCGCTCTCCGGTACAGGAGGCACTTGAGACAAATATTTTTTAATCTCTTCTTGAGATATAAGCATTATTTTTTCCTTTTTGCTGCTTCTTCTTTTGCAATTTTATCACAAATTTCATTTTCCCTATGTCCCGAATGCCCTTTAACCCAATTCACATTAATAATATGAGGTTTGCTTATTTCAATAAACTCCTGCCATAAATCAACATTTTTAACATTTTTAAAATTCTTTTTTTTCCAATTTTCCAACCATTCGCTTATACCTTTTAACACATAAGTCGAATCGGCATACAAATCAATTTCACAAGGCTCTTTTAATAATTTTAACGCTTCGATTACGGCTTTTAATTCCATTCTGTTATTTGTTGTCAGTTCTTCTCCCCCACTTATAGTTTTTTCATGACCTTTATATCTTAAAACGGAACACCATCCTCCCGGTCCAGGATTTCCCAAGGAACTGCCGTCGGTATATATCTCTATTTTTTTCATAACTACCTTTTTAATATTTTTTATCAATTGAGTATTTAAGTAAAAAGATAAAATTTGTCTTTTTTCTTTTTTTCTGTTATAATTCATAAAAATTTTAACAAAAGGAGGCAAAAATGCCAAAAATTAACAGATATCAAGACATCTCTCAAATCGACAGAGAAGCAAAAAAAGATTACATCGACAGACATTCACCGTTCGTGCATTGTGAAGACACTGCAAAAAAAGGTGAAAAATTCAAAGTTAAAGTAAAAGTTGGTAACGAATATTCGCATCCTGATGATTTTGATCACTACATTGCATATGTTCAATTATGGAACGGAGAAACTCTACTTGGACAGGCTACATTTACACCTGGTACACTTGGTAACCAAAAAGATCATGTTGAAGTTGATTTCTACATCGTTCCTACTTCAAACAAACTTAAACTTACTGCAATGGCTTACTGTACAAAACATGGCTTATGGGAAAGTGAAGTTAAAGAAGTTTCTGTATCAGAATAAAAGATATCTTTCTCTTAAATTGCCCTTTTTTAGGGCTTTTTTACAAAAATTTTACATTGATTAAAGCAAATGAATGTTCATATGTATAAAAAGACTATTTTTCTATTAAATCTACATTAAAATTTATTGACACCCTATTTTTTTTGATATATAATTTCCGTAGCCTCGAAGGAGGGCTTATGATTAAACGCATTCTGTTTTTTTACATTGACGGTTTTAAAAACATGTCAAGCGTCGGTCAAAAACTTTGGCTGATCATCATCATTAAGTTGGTTGTGATTTTTGTTGTGCTTAAAGTGTTTTTCTTCCCGACTGTTAGTTCTAAAGTCAAAGGGGAAGAAGCACAAAAAGCGCTTTACATTAATCAACTAACAAAAATCACATCCGACAAACAAAAAAAGGAGGAATAGCATGGTAGATTACAGCATGCTTGAATGGGCGAGAGCCCAGTTTGCTATGACGGCACTTTTCCACTTTTTCTTCGTACCGTTTACACTCGGTATGTCGTTTATTGTAGCGTTTTTCGAAACAATTTACGTAAAAACTGGAAAAGCTGAATGGAAAGAAATAACACAATTTTGGCAGTTAATCTTCGGTATTAACTTCGCAATCGGTTTATCTACAGGTATTATTCACGAATTTGAGTTCGGGACTAACTGGTCTACATACTCATGGGTTGTTGGTGACTTATTCGGAGCACCATTAGCAGTTGAAGGTATTGTTGCATTCTTCCTTGAAGCAACATTTGCGGCAATCGCATTCTTCGGATGGAAAAGGGTAAGTAAAGGTGTTCACTTAACATCATCTTGGTTACTTGCGATCGGTTCAAACCTTTCAGCATTATGGATTCTTATCGCAAACGGATTTATGCAACATCCTACAAGCGAATTTTATAAATACAACATTGACAATGCAAGACTTGAAATGACAGACTTCTTTGCAATGATTACTCAGCCTGTTGCACAGGTTAAATTCTTACACGTTGTAAGTAGTGCATACACACTTGCGGCAGTATTCGTACTTGGTATTTCATCTCTTTATTTACTTAGAGGAAAACATAAAGATTTCGCGAAAAAATCTGCTACTGTTGCAGCGGCTTTCGGTTTAGTGGCTTCAATCTTTACTGCAGTAATCGGTGACGAGCACGCATATGAAGTTGCAAATACTCAGCCTACTAAAATTGCAGCGGCAGAAGGTTTAATTGTTGGTGAAAAAGGTGCACCAATAGTAGCTATCGGTATTCCTAAAACTGTTGATCCAAGAAACACAAACAGCAATGACGAAGCGTTCGCATTCAAAATCGAACTTCCTGGTATGTTATCACTTCTTGGAAAAAGAGACATTAATGCATTCGTTCCTGGTCTAAAAGACTTAGTAAACGGAAATGAAAAATATGGTATTTGGCCATTTGAAAAACTTCATGCGGAAGGTGCTAAAGCTATTGAAGCACTTAAAGCATATCACACTGCTAAAGCTAACGGCGACAAAGCTGGAATGGAAGCGGCAAAAGCTGAATTCTATAAAGTTGTTGCTGATGTTAACGGTGTAAAAGTAACAAGAGCAGACTTAATGGGTTACGGATATTTAACAGACCCTACTAAATTATATCCGCCAGTAGCGCCGGTATTCTATTCATTCCATATTATGGTTGCGTTAGGATTCTGGTTCATCTTACTATTCTTACTTGCTTATGTATCTATCTTAAAAGGTACATTCGAAAACAATACACTTGTTCAAAAACTTGCAGTGCTATCTGTTCCATTACCATGGATCGGTACAAGTTTCGGATGGATGACTGCAGAAATCGGAAGACAACCATGGACTGTATTTGGTGTGTTACCAACAAGCGAATCAGTAACACCAATTGCATTACAAAATGTTCAAGCGACATTCTTCCTATTCTTAACAGCTTTCGTAATCCTTGGTATTGCAGAGCTTAAAATCCTATTTACGGTCGTTAAACACGGACCAAAAGGAGCGCACTAATGACTTGGGCACCAATTACAGTGGACGCAACTCATTTTTATCTACAGTTTTATTGGTGGATAATTGTTGCGGTTCTTGGAGGACTATTCTTATTTATGACATTTGTTCAAGGTGGACAAACATTATTTCACGTAGCAAAAGATGAAATTGAAGAGAGAGGTATTCTTAACTCTCTTGGTAGAAAATGGGAACTCACATTTACAACTCTTGTTATGTTCGGTGGTGCGTTATACGCAGCATTCCCACTATTTTACTCAGTATCTTTCGGTGGAGCTTACTGGGTATGGATGCTAATTCTTTTCGCATTCGTACTTCAGGCAGTATCATATGAATATATGAACAGAACAGGTAACCTTATCGGTAAAGGTGCATACAAATTCTTCTTATATTTCAACGGTGTTGTTGGTATTGTATTAATCGGTGCTGCAGTTGGAACATTCTTTACAGGTTCAAACTTTACTTATGATCCTGCTACAAGAATCCTTGAGTGGGGTACAGCTAAAGACGGATTCAACTTAAGAGGTCTTGAAGCTGCAATCGATTTTAAACACGGAGCATGGTTTAACCTTGCAATGGGTGTTTTAGTATTCGCAGTAGCAAGAATTCTTGGGGCATTATGGTTAATTAACGACCTTGATGAAAAAGATTTCGCAGACGTAGTTGCAAGACTTAGAGCTGTAGTTAAAAGATGTTTCGTAGTTTTACTTGTAGCTTTAGTAATCGTTCTTTACGGACTAATTACATTAAAAGGTTACGCGTACGACATTCACGATCCTAAAGGTACTGTTTCATTAGTGGCAGGTAAATATTTACAAAACTTATTAGCATTCGGTGCTATTCAGTTAATCGTATTCTTAGTAGGTGTTGTATTATTCGTTCTTGGTGTATTCCAAAGCGGATTCGGTAGTTCAAGAAAAGGTATCTGGGCTGCAGGTCTTGGTACTGTATTAATCGGAATTATCGTATTTACATTAGCTGGTTTAAATGGAACTGCGTTTTATCCAAGTTATGCTGATTTACAAAGTAGCTTAACAATCCAAAATGCATCAGGTTCTAAATACACACTAATGGTTATGGCATGGGTTAGTGTTGCTGTTCCTTTTGTTTTAGGATATATTATTTACGTTTGGTATCAAATGAAAAAACAAGGTCCTATTACAAAAGAAGAAATCTTAACAGATGACCATGCATATTAAGGAGCGAAAATGAGAAAGTTTTTAGCATTAATCACACTATTTCTTGGAAGCTTCCTTTTCGCTTCTGAGAAATTATTGCCAAACGGAATTACACCTGAGGCTCAACATATCAATTCAACATGGGGACTAATTTTATTCTTTATGTGGCCTATTTTAATTATTGTGGCTTACAAATTCGTAGAATTTACTCTTAAAAAAAGCGGGGTTGAAGAAGATCTTTAATCTCTCCCCTTCTTTTATTATATTCTCTTACTAATTCTTCAAAAATTAAATTTCATTTTCAACTATTTGAGTTGCTATTTTTTTGCTATAATTTTACTCCATACAACCACATTTATTAGGAGAACTTTATGATAAAAGAATTAGACAAGATTGGTATTAAAGCGAACAAAATAATACACAATCCAAGTTATGATAAAATTATTGAAGACACACTAAAAAAAGGTGAAGTTGAGTTAACCGCAAGTGGCGCAACTGCTGTTGATACCGGTGAGTTTACGGGTAGAAGCCCAAAAGATAAATATTTTGTAAAACAATCTCCGAGTGATCAATATATTGCATGGGGTGATATAAATCAACCGATCTCACTTGAAACTTTTAAAAAATTAGAAGCTTTCACAAAAGAAGAACTTTCAAAAAAAGACGAATTATATGTTGTTGATGTTTTTGTAGGTGCAAGTAAAGAAAGTAGAAGAGGTATAAGATTCGTAACTCCTATCGCATGGCAAGCACATTTTGTAATGAATATGTTTATATTGCCAACAGAAGAAGAAAAAGCAAACTTCAAACCTGATTTTACTTTTTTGGTTGCCGGAAAAGCCAGATATCCTGAGTGGAAAGAAGAAGGATTAAATAGTGATATTTTCGTAGCATTTAACATAGAAGAAAACCTTGCTGTCATGAGCGGAACAATGTACGGCGGCGAAATGAAAAAAGGTATATTTACCATGATGAATTACTGGTTGCCGCTTGAGGGTAAACTTTCTATGCATTGTTCGGCAAATGTTGGTGAAGAAGGAGATGTTGCTTTATTTTTCGGTCTTTCTGGAACTGGTAAAACAACTCTATCTACTGATCCAAAAAGAAAACTTATAGGTGATGACGAACATGGATGGGATGATAACGGTGTATTTAACTTCGAAGGTGGATGTTACGCAAAAGTTATCAATCTTGATAAAGAGAGTGAGCCAGAAATTTACGGAGCAATCAAAAGAGGAGCACTTCTTGAAAATGTAGTACTTAAAGAAAACGGTGAAGTTGATTATACTGACGGAAGCAAAACTGAGAACACAAGAGTTTCATATCCTATTGAACATATTGAAAACCATGAATGCACACTTCAGGGAGGACACCCTAAAAATATTATATTCTTAAGTGCTGATGCGTTTGGTGTTCTACCTCCTGTTTCTAAACTAACTAAAGAGCAGGCAATGTATTATTTCTTAAGCGGTTATACTGCTAAAGTTGCTGGGACTGAAAGAGGAATCACAGAACCAGTTGCAACATTTAGTGCATGTTTCGGTGAACCTTTCTTACCATTACATCCTACTGCATACGCAAAACTCCTTGGTGAAAAAATCGATAAACACGAAGTAAACGTTTATCTTGTAAATACAGGATGGACAGGTGGTCCTTACGGTGTAGGTCACAGAATGAGTATTAAAGATACAAGAGCATGTATTAACGCTATTCTTGACGGAAGTATCAATAATGCTGAATTTGAAACTCTTCCTGTATTTGAACTTCAAATACCAAAAGAGCTTCCTGGAGTAAATACTGAGGTATTAAATCCAAGAAACACTTGGGAAGACAAAAACGCATACGATGAGCAACTAAAAAAACTTGCAAGTATGTTTGTTGAAAACTTCAAAAGATACGAAGACGTACCTGAGGGCGTAGAGTACGAAAAAGCGGGGCCAAAAGTATAATTTAGAAACATAAACTTTTATATTCCCTCTTTTTTTCCTTATCTTTTTAATATTTTTATCATTTTAACACTTCAGTGCTATTGCATTTTATTAAGTTTTTTTATATAATTTTAGTCCTTAAATGCGGGCTTAGCTCAGCTGGCTAGAGCGCCACCTTGCCAAGGTGGAGGTCGCGGGTTCGAATCCCGTAGCCCGCTCCATTAAACTTAAAGCTTTAAGTTTACACGGCGCCATAGCCAAGTGGCTAAGGCAGGGGCCTGCAAAGCCCTGATCCCCGGTTCGAATCCGGGTGGCGCCTCCATTTAAGGGAACTTTAAGAGTTTTTTGATAAACTTTCACTTCACAAAGCCCGGGTGGCGGAATTGGTAGACGCAAGGGACTTAAAATCCCTCGGGAGCAATCCCGTGCCGGTTCGAGTCCGGCCCCGGGCACCATTCCCAGATAAATTATTGTTTATAAACAATAAATGGAGAGGTGGGTGAGTGGTTGAAACCGGCGGCCTTGAAAGCCGTTGAGGTCGCAAGGCCTCCGCGGGTTCGAATCCCGCCCTCTCCGCCATTTTTAACTCTACACAAGGTGTCTGTCACTAATAAATTACTCCTTTTTTGATATAATATATTTATGGATAAAAATATATTAGGATTAGATAGTTTTAAATATAATGTTACAAGAATAAGTTTGTTTCTTGCAATAATTATTACATTTGTATTTTTTGTTTTAAGACTGTTAGACATAATACCAAGACCGTCATTGGCAACATTAAACACAACAAGTCTGCTTTTCTTTTTAATAGCAATGTATGTTTGCTTATTAAAATGCAAAAATAAACTTTATACAATACAGTTAGTAACATATTTTGTAATTATTACTTTTATAACACTTCAAACTGTTATTGCAAAATATAATGTTTTTCTACCTGTATGGGTTGATTTTACCATTTTAACAGCATATATTACAACAAATAAAAAAATAGCCATAATCATCTCAGTTTATAGTTTATTTGCTCTTTTTTTTATAAAACTGTTCAATCTATATAATATCGATGCATTTTCCTTCATGACCCTTATAATGAGTCTCGTAGCATTTTCAATATTAGGTTTTTTAATTTCCCTACAATTAGACAAATACGCAAAAGAAACACTTGAGCAAAGTAAAAAATTAGAAAAACTTGCTTTAATAGATGAGCTAACTCAAATTTTTAACAGGAGGGCTTTTTTTAAAATTGCCCAAAAACTCTTAATGCAAGCAAAAAGAGAAGAAAAAACACTAACTCTTATCATGATGGATATCGATCATTTTAAAAAAATAAACGATACATATGGACACAAAGCCGGAGATATCGTGTTAAAAAGTTTTGTTTCAGAAATTCAAAAAATTATTAGACAAAATGATTTGTTTGCAAGAATTGGAGGCGAAGAATTTGTACTTCTTTTGTATGATACTTCGGAAAAAGACGTAGATGCTATTGTTGATAAAATTTTAAACGCCATAAGAAACATGCATATTTCAATTAACGAAAATACAATGATACAAATAACGGTGAGTTTAGGTATATATATTATTCAGTCTTACAATGAAGACAATATTCAACAAGCTTTAATTAACGCTGATAAAGCACTTTATGTAGCGAAAAAAACCGGAAGAAATAAAGCTGTTTATTATTGAAGCAATAAATCCTCTATTACCTTTTCAATATTTTTATATTCATATATATATCCATGTTTAACACCATTAATTATAATTTTCTTATTTAAGTTTGGTATGTTTTTTAATAGATTATCAATATTTCTTTGCGGAATGATATCATCATTTTCAACCAATAAAACATTAACGGGTGCTTTAACTTTTTTTATCCATTCAATCTCAGTAAATTTATATTTTACTAATTTATCAACAGGTAAAAAAGGATATTTACTTTTTGCTACATTAACAATTGAGTCAAAAGGTGTTATTAAAACAAGTTTTTTGATGCCTCTTTTAGATGCTACATACGCTGCCACTGCGCTTCCCAAACTTCTTCCGATAATGATATCTGGTTTGTATTTGTCAAATATCTCAAGAGAATATTTTAATATACATTTCTCACAAGGTTTGCCTTCACTTCCTGCATATCCCGGATAATTAAAACCTATAAAATTAAATCCTCTGATTTTAGGGGCAATATTATCTAAAAACTCAATAACATTATTAGCATTACCGCTAAAATACAAAACCAAAGGTGAGTTTTCATTGTTTTTTGTAACCGCACCTTCCAAAATAATTCCATCACTTGTTTTAAACGATATCTTTTTAGCAACCTTAGGCACATACTCTTTAGCCCATTTTCGATTAAATATTTTACTTTCTTGCGTAACATACAAATAAATAACCGCTCCAAAATAAATAACTATTCCTACTAATAAAATAAATACAAATGTTTTCATAATATACCTTTTTAAACCTTTTTAAACACATATTAAAATTGTATCTTAATTTAAAATATATAAATATATTAAGTGTCTGTCACTTATAAAATCAAAAATAAAAGCGGGAATCCCCGCTTATAATTAAAACTCTATTAGACCTTCAAGAGGAGATGAGGCTGTTGCATAAGGCTTTTTAGGTATTCTTCCGGCTTTGTAAGCCATTCTACCTGCAATAACTGCATGTTTCATAGCTTCCGCCATCGCTATAGGGTTTTTGGCTTGTGCGATTGCCGTATTTGTAAGCACTCCGTCAGCTCCAAGTTCCATCGCTACTGCAGCGTCGCTTGCAGTTCCTATACCCGCATCAACAATTACAGGTACGTTTACAGCGTCTTTTACAAATACAACATTGTATCTGTTTTGAACGCCAAGTCCGCTTCCGATAGGCGCGGCAAGAGGCATAACCGCATGAGCTCCGGCATTTTCCAATCTTTTTGCCATAATAGGATCATCGTTCGTATAAGCCATAATTGTGAAATCTTCTTTGGCTAATACTTCACACGCCTTTAGCGTCTCCATTACATCTGGATAAAGAGTTTTAGCCGTGTCACCGATAACTTCAAGTTTAATAATATCAATTCCTGTAGCTTCTCTCACAAGTCTGAAAAGTGTGATCGCTTCTTCTGCCGTAGTACAACCAGCAGAGTTTGGCAAAATCTTAACATCCGTATCTTTGAAATAATCCATTAAGTTTTCTTCATTAGGATCCATTATATTTACACGTCTTACCGCAACAGTAATCATTTCCGCACCACTTGCAAGTGTTGCGTCTCTTGTAGTTTGAAAATCTGGATATTTACCGCTTCCTACTATCAGTCTGCTTGTAAATTCATATTTTCCTATTTTTAAAATATCGCTCATTAAATCTCCTTAAAAACTATTTCTTTTTAAATTTAACATAATCCCAAATTTCTTTGTCACCGAAAAGCCCTTTTCTCGCAAATAACATTATGCCTAAAAGAATTAAACTAAACACAACCATTCTAAGGCCCGGAATTCCATGCACAGGACCAATTGACCACGTTGCGTCGTCAAGAGGTCTCAACACTTCCATACCGCCGATAAACAGAAGCGTTCCTATAATAGCACCACTCATACTTCCAAGACCGCCAAGAACGATAATAATTAATAATTGGAATGTTAGCATAAACGTAAACTGATCAGGAGAAATTGAACCGATAGAACTTGCTAAAAGTCCTCCTCCCACACCTTCAAAAAATGCACTTGTCATAAAAGCCAATGTTTTTGTTTTAAATGTATTAACACCCATCGCAAGAGCCGCATCTTCATCATCTCTTACCGCTTTCATCGCACGTCCGTATTTAGAATATACAATATTATAAACAAGTACGATAGTTACAAGAGCGGTAAACCCTATCCAGAAATAACTTGCAAACCCGGGAATTGAGTCAAGCCCCATAGAACCGTTTGAAATTTCCGGATTATTGATTAAGAAAATTCTGATAATAAATCCGAATCCTAAAGTAACGATAGCAAGATAATCACCTCTTACCCTAAATACAGGAAAAGCAAGTGTCAGTGCTACTAAAGCTGAAACGATTCCGCTGATAATTAATGTAAAAAACGGATTAGGTAAAAATATGTCTTTAATAAACGGATAAGGGTCTGCAATCATATACATATCAGCTTTTACTTCCGGACTTAGCATTAAAAGTGCCGTAACGTACGCACCTATAGCTACAAATCCATTAGGTTCAAGTGAAAACTGCCCTGTAACACCATTGATTAAATTATAACTGACAGCAAGGATAATAAAAATATACACATTCCCCAATACCGTAATCGTATAATCATTAAACAAGTTTGGTGAAATATATAAAAATCCTAAAAATACAGCTGTTACCGCAGCAATTATTCCAAAATATTTTGCGGCACTCATATCTTTTAAATTTAATTTTACCTTTTCCATCATTAAAACCTTTGTCTTTCAAAATCTATACCCATAATTCCTGTAGGTTTAAACAGTAGTACGAAAATCAGGAAAATAAATGCAAACGCATCTTTCCATCCTCCGAGTTCTGGGAAGAACCCAGGAATTGCAACTTCTGCAAATCCTAAAATAAACCCACCTATTACCGCACCTGTAACACTTCCGATTCCACCAACAACAGCGGCAGCAAACGCTTTAAGACCTACAAGCATACCCATATAAGGGTCAATGCTCGGGTAAGCCATAGCATAAGCAATTCCTCCTATTGCTGCAAGCGCACTACCTAATGCAAATACAAAAGCAATGATTTTATTTGAATCTGCACCCATTAATTTTACTGTTTGGATATCAAATGCCAATGCCCTAATTGCTATACCTATTTTCGTTCTATATAATATAAATAACACAATACCTAATAACGCCAATGTTAAAATCGGAACAAGAACTGTCAATACCGGAACTGTAAGTGAACCTACATGTAAAATATGAGAAAACCATTTAGGAAAATAGAAAGCCTGATATGTTCCTCCCAAATATTGATTGGCAATAACGTTAAATAAAGATTCCAAGAAAAATGAAATACCAATTGCTGTAATCAAAAGTGAAATTTTAGGCGCATCTTTATCCAATAAAGGTTTATATGCGCTTGCATATGTCAAAATACCGACCCCGGCTGTAAAAATGATCGCAAACAATACCGAAACATAAAAATTAAGTCCGATTATTTTGAAAAAAATAAATGCCATAAAAGCACCCACCATCATAATATCACCGTGTGCAAAGTTAATAAGTCTTAACACACCATAAACCAATGTATACCCGATTGCAATTAATGCGTACATACTTCCAAGCGAAAACCCGTTTACAATCTGTTGCAACACAAAACCGATGTCCATCTTACTTTTCCTTTTCTCTCATTTCTTTATAGATTTTTTCATATTCTTTTTTAACATCATCGCTAACTTTTCTTCTTGCAGAAATAAAACCGATTATATCATTATTTTCATCTTTTATAGGCGTAATTGTAGCATCTACCCAGTAATATTTTCCATCTTTTCTTAAATTTTTTACAATTCCATTCCATTCTTTGCCTTGCAAAATGGTATTCCACATTTCTCTAAATACTTTTTTAGGCATATCAGGATGTCTTACAATACTGTGCGGTCTACCTACCATTTCACCTTTTTCATATCCAGATAGTGCCCTAAAAACCGAGTTCGTATAAGTGATTTTCCCTGTTATATCTGTTTTCGAAACAACAGGCCTATTGTCTTTATTTATATCTTCAAACCTTACTTCTTCATTAAGTATCACTTCCTTCCCCTTTATCACACACAACTTTATTTCTTCCTTGTTTTTTAGCAAAATACACTTTTCTGTCAGCTTTTAATATTAAATCTTCAATATCCTCACCAAAATCAAATTCACTCACTCCTGCACTAATTGTAATTTTGATTCTCTTTTTTTCGCAAAAATCATGTTCTTCAACAAACTTTCTAAAATTTTCCAACTTTTTACAAGCATTAATTCCATCTGTAAAAGGCATTATTATAAATATTTCTTCACCGCCGTATCTTGAAACGATATCGGATCCTCTGAAATTATCCTTGAGCAGTTCAGCCAATTCTTTTAAAACACAGTCACCTATTAAATGTCCGTATGTATCATTAATTTTTTTAAAAAAATCTATATCTATCATTGCTACGCTTAACGGAAACTTGTATCTTTTAGCCTCTTGTACTTTTTGAGATAAAAATTCTTTCATATATTCTCTGTTGTAAAGTTTTGTTAAAGGATCTGAAATTGATTTTTCATAAAGCATTTTGTTACTATCTTCAAGTTCTCTTAATATGAGTTCTTTTTCTAAAGAAATCGCAACAGGTACGGATATTTTATTCAACAACATTTCAAGGAGCGTTTTTTCTTTTTTATTCATGTTTTTATTAATAATTATATAAATGTCACCTATTTTTTTATCGTTTTGTTTGAGCTCTTTTTTAAATGAATAATTTTCATCCATATGATCAATTTCAACTATTTTGTGGTCTTCTCCGAAAGAAAAACAATGTTCTACTTCTGATAAAGGAGAAATACCACAAATTTCAATCTTTTGAATAGAAGGAATAACTTTCTTAATATTATCAAAAAGATTTCTAAGCACTAAATTAAATGAACTGAGCGATACCGTGTCTTTAAAAAACTGTTTTAAAACCTCATCGGTTTTGTTTAAAATATATAAGTCACTTTCATAATCATCCAACAAATAAAGCCCGCATTCTAATTCTTTAAGCTTATCTATAAGCGGATCGATCATATCTTTTTTGATTATTGAACCGTGTTGAGGTGCAATCATTAAAGGATGTTTTTTCTGAACCTGTTTCAGCGCATGGTGTAATACTTCTCTACTCGGCATATAATGCTTATGGAACGGTTTGGCCGCTTCAAAGTAATCGTCGACATCTTTTGCAAAAAGTGAAAATTCATCCGTTAACCCACCGAATAAATCACTTGAAAATAAAATACCGGTTTTTTTATCATAAGTACAAAATGCTCCAGGAAAATGAGCATATGGGGTAAATACAAACTCAAGTTCTCTCTTTCCGGCTTTTAATTTCCAGTTGTGCTGGTCTATAAGATAAAAAGGAGTGTCCCACATATAATGTTTTAAAAGCATTTCGGTTCGCCAATGGGTAACAATATACCTTTCATTTTTTGGCATAATTTTCTCAAACGTAGAATAACATCCGACTATATCAGGATCCTGATGATGCATAATAATATACTTAATGTCTTTCAAATTAATCAAAGAATTCAATTTTTCCAAAACAACCGGAAACGTAATCATACTCCCGGGATCGATTAAAATAGATTCGCTTCCGTTTTTAATCAAATACACATGACACTGGAATGGGTCATCGGGTATTACATATCCTACCCAATATACATTAGGTGCAATTTCAATCGGTTTACTATAATCCATTTTTCCTCTTTATTAAATAATAAAAACATTAAAAAGCACCATAATGCCGTTTAATGTTTTTACTCCCGAAAGGGAGAAAAAATTAAGGCTTGATAAGTTCTTTAAATACAACTTTTCCGTCTACGATTTCCTCAACAACTGCAGGTTTGTTAATTGGGTTTCCAGTTTTAGGATCGATTGTTAAATAACCTGTAACCGCTTCAAGGTTTTTAGTATGTCTAAGTGCATCGTTGATACATTGTTTGAACTGAAGATTAGTTTTATTAGCTTTAGTATCGCATTGTTTAATTGCGTTGTAAATTAATAAATATCCGTCAGCACCAGTTGCTGCGAATGCACTTGGAGATCTTCCGTATTTAGCTTTAAAGTCTTTAATAAATTCTTTAGAAAGCGGAGTTGGTGCTTTTGCAGGGTCGAAGTGATCAGTATACATTACACCGTTAGCTGCTTTTCCAGCAAGTTTTTTAAGAAGTGCAGGGTCTGCAATTCCGTCACCACCCATTACAGGAGAATTTACGCCAGCTGCTCTAAGTTGTCTTACAAGTAGACCTTCTTCAGGCGCATAAATTGGTGTATAGATAAAATCAGGGTTAAGTTTTTTAATTTGTGCAACTTGCGCGTTAAAATCTTTATCACCACTGTTAATAAATAATTTTTTAAGAACTTTTCCTCCGTCTTTTTTATAAGCTTTTTCAAAAGCTTTTGCAAGACCAACTGAATAATCCTGTTTCATATCGAAAACGATTACAGCAGTTTTAAGATTGTGTTTTAATGCATATTTTGCTGCTACTGTCCCTTGGAAATCATCTGTGAAACATGCTCTTGTGATATATT
This sequence comes from Nautilia profundicola AmH, assembly GCF_000021725.1. Lineage (GTDB taxonomy): Bacteria > Campylobacterota > Campylobacteria > Campylobacterales > Nautiliaceae > Nautilia > Nautilia profundicola. Next base: position 64,185 of record NC_012115.1, on the reverse strand, counting down.
TGCTTCCTTTTGTAACTCTTGGATTTGTAGCAATTTGAGTAACTGTAGGAGTTTTTGTTGCTCCAGCAAATCTTTTAATTGACAAACTCATTGAACTTGCAAGAGGTCCTTCAACTGCTACAACTTTTTCACCACTTACTAATCTTTTATAACCATTAACAGTTTGAACTTTGTCAAATTGACCGTCAACTACAACTAATACAATTTTATCACCGTTTGGTAAAGTATTATATTTTTCATGAACAAGCTTGATACCATCAAGTGTTTTTTGTCCAAATGATGCAATAGGCCCTGTTAAAGGTTGTAAAACACCTACTTTAATTTCTTTTGCCGCTAATGTACTTGCAACAAGTGCGCTAAGCCCAAGTGCTAACAATTTCTTTTTCATTCACGCTCCTTTTATGTTAAAATTACCCAAGTATTATACCAAAAATGAAATTACTATAAATAAAGGGATTTAATGATAGATTTAAAGCTGCTGGAAAAAGATTTTGAAAACGTTTCAAAACGCCTTAAATTAAAAGGTGTAGATGAAAATAACCTGGAAGAAATCAAAAAACTATTCAAAGAAAAAAAAGAGATAAAAACAACACTTGATAAATTATTAGAACAACGAAATATTCTATCAAAACAAATCGGAAATTTTATGAAAAACGGTGAAAAAGATAAAGCTGAAGAAATAAAAAAAGAAGTAAACAGTTTAAAAGAAGAAATTTCTGTTCTTGAAGAAAAATTAAAGACAATAGAAGATTCTTTACTGCAAAAAGCTTTGGTAATTCCAAACATTCCGGATGAAGACGTCCCTATAGGAAAAGATGAGGATGAAAACGTTGAAATTAAAAGAGTTGGTGAAATACCTACCTTCGATTTCGAACCCAAACCTCACGACGAACTTGGAGAAAAACTTGACTGGCTCGATTTCACAAGAGGTGTAAAACTGGCAAAAAGCCGTTTTACTGTAATGAAAAAAGACGCCGCAAGACTTGAAAGAGCTCTTATTAACTTCTTTTTAGACCACAACAGGGAATGGGGATTTGAAGAAGTTTATGTTCCGTTTATGGTAAACAGGGAAACAATGACAGGTACCGGTCAGCTTCCTAAATTTGAAGAAGATTTATTTAAAATTGAAAACGAAGAACTGTATCTGATTCCTACGGCAGAAGTACCGTTGACAAACCTTTTCAGAGATGAAATTATCACAAACCTTGATGAGCCTATTAAATTAACGGCTTATACTCCTTGTTTCAGAAAAGAAGCGGGGAGTTACGGAAAAGACACCAAAGGTATAATCAGACAACACCAATTCGACAAAGTGGAGCTTGTAGCAATTACCAAACCTGAAGACAGTGACAAAATGTTTGACGAAATGGTTGCTTGTGCATCAAACGCACTTGAAAAATTGGGGCTCCCTTACAGACAGCTTATGCTATGTACGGGAGATTTAGGCTTCAGTGCCGCGAAAACAATAGACCTTGAAGTGTGGATACCTTCTCAAAACAAATACAGAGAAATAAGCTCGGTATCAAACACGAGAGATTTTCAAGCAAGACGTGCAAAAATCCGATATAAAGACGGCAAAAAAAACAAACTCGTTCATACGTTAAACGGAAGCAGTTTAGCAGTTGGAAGAACATTAGTGGCCATTATGGAAAATTATCAGACAAAAGACGGAAATATACAAATACCTGAAGCGTTAAAAAAATATCTATAAGGTAAATTGTGGCGGAAGAAAACAAAAACAAAGAAAACGAAAATCAAGAAGAAAATGTTATTGTAATAGAAGAGAACGATAACGAACAAGAGAAGAAAAAAAATAAATTTATTCTTATAATAATCATTCTTCTTTTAACAGCAATTATTCTTCTTTTGGTTTTAGCCGCTGTAGTAATAACTAAAAAAAAGAAATCTTCCGCCAATATCTCTCCTGAAATTACCGAAATTACAAAAAAACTTGAAAAAAAACATATTATTCAAAAAGACGAAATAAAACAATTAATCAAAAGAGCAACTATTTTATACAATAAAGGTGAAAAAGAAAAAGCCCTTCAAATACTAAATAAACTCTCAAGTTATTCAGAAGCACTTTCATACTATAATCTCGGAGTAATAAAATTAGAAGAAAAAAATTATAAAAAAGCCTTGGAATATTTTCAAAAAGCCATAAAAAATAAAGACAACAGGGCACTGAGTGCAATTAATGCAACATACGCATCTTTAATGTTGAAAGATAAAAAATTATTTAATTATTATAGACGCTTGGCATATACGTTTTTACCGGAAATTGCAAAACTTAAAAGTTATCCTTATTATTATGCCGTAGTAATGTACTATATGGGATATGAGTTCGAATCTATTCCAGCACTTAAAACAAAAAATCCTTATAAAGAAGAATCCAACAGGTTACTAAGTGCAATTTATCAATATTACGGTGATTTTACAAAAGCCCAAACAATTGAAGAAAATCCTTTTTATAAAGGCCTTGCGCTTGCACGAATAGGTGAATACGGACTTGCCAAAACATACCTTTCTATTTCTGATAAAAACGAATCGAAATTTGCTCTTTCACTGGTTGACTTAAAACTTTCGAATTTTACAGAAGCGGCAAAACTGCTTAAAAAATTTCAAGACAACAATATTTATCCTATAACAGTTTATTTAAAACCTTCCCTATTTGAAACCAAAACGGCTCAAAAGTATTTTAAAGAAAACTTCTTGAAACATAAAGAAGATTTTTACGATCTTTTCTTTTATTATGCCCCTTATAAAGTTTTTAATATGAACCAAACCATTTCATACCTGAAAAAGGGTATCGCCGGTATTCCTATCGGATCAATAGAAGAGTCTCAGTCCTACCTTAGTAAAAGTGCAACTTATTCCGCACTAAATTTAAAAATTTCCAATGCTTTGAAATTAGCCTTAAACGGACATATCTACTTAGCGAATGAAAAATTTAAAAAACTTATCAAACACAGAGATACTTCATACATTTTACATTATGATTTGGCATTAACGTATGCTCAACTTGGTGACTACAACAATGCATATATACACTTTTTAAGAGCTTACCACCTTAATCCCAATGACTTAAAAAGCGGTATTTATGCTCTTATGTCACTTAATAAAATGAAAAAAACCAATGATTATCTTGTAACATCAATAAAAGAGGATTTAAATGAAAACACCACATTAGAAGAAGCTCTGCTTGCAATTACGCAAAACAATACAGTAAAAATGGCTGCATTTCTCGAAAAAGACGAAAAAAACACTCCTACGTGGATAATTGCAAGACTCACATCAAAAGCTTTATTGGACAGGGATTATACATATGAAGCCCTTAAATTAAAAAGCATGTATCCTCGTGAAATAATTGCAAATTTACTTTACTTTTATGCAAATAATAAAAATTTACCTGTTTATAAATTGGCATTAAACTATCAGTCAATGTTTTTTTCACAAAAATTAAACATGAATGATTTTTATTACGGAGCTAAAATAGTCAGAGACTGGTATTTTACATTTGCAAAAATTTCCGGTCTTTTAAACAAAGTAAGACTCAATTTAATAAATAAAGCCAAAAAAGAAAGCTTCGATTTAATTCCTATATTGCAAAGGGTGGCATTTGCAAACCTGTACACCAAACATTTCGAACAAGCATATGTCATATACAATGATTTAATAAATAATAAAAACATTACCGACCCTCATACTTTATATCATGCCGCAGTTGCCGCAATAGGAGCAAATCATCACGCTAATGCCGTAGCATTAATGGAACTTGCAAAACTTAAAAATCCTATTTTCTATGAAGCCAGATACGGTTTAGGTTTATTGTGGCAAGAAGCAAACAATTTAAGGGCTGCTTCGATACAATATGCAAAAATACCGGATGGATTTACGAGTAAATATTTTGATTTTAACATCCTCCAAAAATAAACCTTACAATACATTTTGCTTAGTTGCAAATGAAACTTTTTAATACTAATTTAATCCTTTTTGTTGTATAATTCCCAAAAAAAGAGGAGGCTTTATGAAATTCAGCTCAAACGATTTTGGAGGGAATCCAAAAAATATTGATATAAATCCGCATCAGACAACCAACTATACTGAAACTCATGAAATTTCAGATATCAATGCTTTCGTAAAAAGAACATACCAATTACTTGCAGGTTCGTTAATTGCAGGAGCCGTAGGTGCTTATGTAGGAATGGGCTTTGTAGGTAATATGATCAACTATGCGACAGGTTCACTCACATTTACATATTGGGGAGCGGTTATCTTGGAATTTATTCTATTGTTCGGTGTATATGCGGCTAAAAATAAAACTCCTCTAAATTTAGTATTGTTATTCGCATTTACTTTTATGACTGGATTTACGTTAGCACCTACCTTGGCTATGTTTATTGCAGCGAATATGGGTTATGTGATTGGAGAAGCATTCGGTTTAACCGCCGTTGCTTTTGCAGCTCTTACAATTTTTGCTATGAACACAAAAAGAAATTTTACAACAATGGGTAAAATTTTATTTATTACCCTTATTATTATGATTGTGGCAAGTATTGCTAATATATTTTTACATCTTCCTATGCTTCAACTTGCGATCGCAAGTGTAGGGGCAGTTTTATTCAGTTTCTTTATTTTGTATGACACTCAAAACATAATAAGAGGAAACGTATCAAGTGAAATAGAAGCAGCTGTTGCTTTATATCTTGATTTTCTAAACTTATTTATTTCACTTCTTCAAATTTTAGGGTTTTTAAACAGTGAAGACTAACCCTCCTCTTTTCCGTACTATTGATGCCAATATAAACCGATTCAAGGAAGGTATCAGAGTTGTTGAAGATATTTTAAGATACGAATTCAATTCTCCTTTGGCAAAAGATCTGAAAAATTTAAGACATATAAAAATTCCGGAATACGAAAATTATGTAAAGTTCAGAGATTCTATCAACGACATATTAAAACCATCCATCCAATCAGAACAACATAGAGACTCTTTAAAAGATGTAATTATCTCAAATCTTAAAAGAGCTCAAGAAAGTGCAAGAGTTTTGGAAGAAAGTTTTAAACTTTTTGATATAATAACTTCTGAAAAATTTAAATCTGCAAGATATTCTCTTTATAATCTTGAAAAAGAGATATTAAAGCTTCTGGGGACATAGCTCAGCTGGTAGAGCACCACGCTGGCAGCGTGGTGGTCAGGGGTTCGAGTCCCCTTGTCTCCACCATTACTGATTTTGTGACAATTTATTCAAATGTTTTTTCAAACTTTTTTTATCTATTGTTACAACAATTGCACCTCTAAAATCGCCTTCTTTGTAATTAATCGCCTTATCATGGCTATAATATTTTTTTAGTGTTTTTCTTACAGTGTCTTTTAAATTGCTTCCGTGACATTTCAAACATACTTTTTTTACATATAAAGCTTGAAACGTTTGAATTTTTCTTGGATATTCAGCCATTATTAAATAATTTTCGTCCGTTTTTTCTTTTTCCATTCTTTTTAAAATTTTATATTCATTCAAATTTGGATAATTGTACGGGTTTCTGTTTTTAAAAGAAACCCTTTTAAGTTTTATTCTAACTTTTAATTTTCTGCTTAATTTTGCACTTGTATCCATAGTAAGAGCATTTGCATTATTGTAGCAGTATTCTATTGCTTTAGCTTCACCCTCTTTTTGAAGTTTTGTTTTTAAGGCATTTCTTAATACATGTGCATATTCTTTATGTGACTGCAATGCTATTTCTCTTATTATATTTTGTTCTTTTTCGTTCATTTGAGCAAACAACAGACCACATGCTGTAAAAATAAGAAAAGCTTTTCTCATTTATCCCCCCTTTTTCCCCCGATATATATTATTTATTTTATCACAAGAACCTCAAATTCTAAATATTTTACAGGAAAATTTTTAATGAAATTTTTTAATTTACACACATCAGCTTTTGTATTACCACTTACTCCTGAAAATTTAATATATTCAAGAAGTTCTTTTGGTGTTTCAAAACTCATTTCATAATATAGTTTTTCAATACTTTTAGGTTTTAAGATTGTACTGGCTTTTAATATTTTCTCTTCTGAATAAATAGGAGATTTTATCCCGAGTACTTTATGTAAGGATTTAAATGTTTTTGAAGTAAAAATAGCAAGCAGATACTCTTTTTTCAACTTTTTAATCTCACCAAATACAAACTCCAAATCATCCGCCCATTGCAATGCCGAAAACGAAACGATCTGATCAAAATAGTATTTTTTTATCTGCTCAAAACACTTCTTATCGTTAAAGTCGGCTTTTAAGGTGTTGCAAGGGTTTCTTTTTAACATCTCTTCACTTGTGTCAATTCCGAGATAAAATTCAAACTCTTTGTATTTGCAAAGCCCTTCACTGCCGCAACCTAAGTCAACTACCCTGTTTTTTAAAAAAGGAAGATATTTTTTAATTATTTTTTTCTGAATCACATTGTACTGACCGTACGTATGGGCAAACCTGTCAAAGCTTCTTAATTTTACATTTTCCATTTTCCATCTTCCCTCATAAATTGTGATATAATTCTACCCAAAAAAGGTAAAAAATGACCGGGATTTTATTTACTGTTCAAATTGTTTTAGTAGTAGCAATAGTTATTTTAGTTTTACTACAAAAATCGCAATCAATGGGGCTTGGCGCTTATTCAAGTTCAAACGACACTGTTTTCGGTGCAAAAGGCCCTATGAACTTTTTAACAAAAGCAACAATGATTTTAGGACTTTTATTTGTTTTAAATACACTTACACTTGTATATCTTTACAACAAACAAGCAAACACATCGGCTCTTGATGAAGTAAAAGTACAAAAAACAACACCGACACCTAAGACACCTGCCGTTCCAAGCGTTCCTCAGGCTCCTACTAAATAATGAGATATCTGTTTTTATTTATACTTCCGCTTTGGCTTTTTGCCGAAGCCCATCTTTTCGTACTGCACAGAATCGACGACAACAGGCACCCTTACACAAACACCTCTTCAAAAGAGTTAGTTAAATATTTCGAATACATAAAATCACACGGTTACAAAGCCGTAAAGCTCTCCACACTTATCAAAATGCAAAAAGAGGGTAAAAATATTGATAAAATTGTCGTGTTTACAATTGACGACAGTTATAAAAGTTTTTACAAAAACGGACTTCCTATTTTTAAAAAATACAACATTCCTTTTACGCTTTTCGTATACACAAAAGCCACTACCCAGAAATGGGGGGATTTTATGAGCTGGGAGCAGGTAAAAGAGTGTGCCAAATACGGGGAGCTCGGCGTACACAGCTGGGCGCACCCGCATCTCGCGAAAATAAGCAATGAAGCGATTATAAAAGACACAAAAAAAGCGATTGACGCATTTAAAAAATATACGGGTTACGTTCCTAATATGTACGCATACCCTTACGGGGAATATGATGAGAGGGTTAAAAAAATAATCAAATCATTCTTCCCGATTATCGCAAACCAAAACCCGGGTGCATACGCCCTGACCTCACCTGCGGACGATATAGACAGGTTCGCCTTAACAGGTACGGTCGATATTTCCAAAAAACTTAAAATCAAAGTTTTAAATATAAAAAACCTGCAAATCGTAAGAGAGAGAAACAAAATCATTAAAATCAGCGGATACACTAATAAGCCTTACGTAAACGTCTACATCACAAAACTCGGATGGAAAGGCGTAAAGGTTAAAAACGGATATTTTGAATATAAACCGGGTTTCGAGCTGAAAAAATACCGAAACAGGGTTATCATAAGATATAATTATGAAATGATTTCAAGACTAATTTTAAAGGAGGACTAATGGAAGAAGTATTTGAGTTTGCCAAAGAGCATATGGAAAAGAGTATCGAGGTACTTAAAAAAGATCTAAACACATTAAGAACGGGGAAAGTTTCAATCCACGTACTTGACGGTGTAAAAGTTGAATATTACGGAGCGCCGACTCCTCTTAACCAGGTAGCCAACGTAAATGCAGTAGATGCGACTACTATCGTGGTAAGCCCATGGGATAAATCTATTATCAACGATATAGAAAGAGCAATCCAGGAAGCAAACGTAGGTGCAAACCCTAACAACGACGGTGATGTTATTAAGCTGTATTTCCCTCCTATGACGGAAGAAGAGAGAAAAAAACAGGCTAAAAAAGCGAAAGAATTTGCTGAAAAAGCGAAAATCGCAATCAGAAACATCAGACGTGACGCAAACGACGATATTAAAAAAATGTTCAAAGACAAAGAAATCACTGAAGACGATCAAAAAAGAGGACTTGAGAAAGTTCAGGAAATTACAGACGCATATGTTGCTAAGGTTGATGAAATAGTAAATAAAAAAATCGACGACGTTATGAAAGTTTAAAAATTTAAACAATGGAAAATGTAAAATGGAAAATGTAAGAGAAATATACGAAAAATACGGCGCCCTTTTAAAGGGGCATTTTCTTTTAAGCAGCGGAAAACACAGCGAATATTATCTTCAAAGCGCAAGGGTTTTGGAACACCCAGATGTTGCTGAGAAATTAGCGCGTGAACTCGCTAAACAGATCAAAGAAGCGGGAATTGAAGTAGATACGGTATGCTCACCTGCAATCGGCGGACTTCTTGCAGGGTATGAGCTTGCACGCGCTCTTGGTGTGAGATTTATTTTTACGGAAAGAGTTAAAGGTGAAATGACTTTAAGACGCGGATTTGAAGTTAAAAAGAACGAAAAAATCCTAATCTGCGAAGACATTATCACAACAGGCGGAAGCGCAATGGAAGCTGCAAGGGAAGTTGAAGCAAGAGGCGCTGAAGTTGTGGCGTTTGCCGCTATTGCAAACAGAGGCGTATGCCAAAAGGTAAACGGTAAGAGCGAAAGAAAGCCTGAGTGCAAACTGCCTGCGGACAAACCGTTTTTTGCGCTTGACGATTTTGATTTTGAAGTTTACGATCCGGAAAATTGCCCTATGTGCAAAGCCGGAAGCACTCCGATTAAACCGGGCAGTAGAGGGAACTGATGTCCTGCCCTCTTTGCAATCCCCAAAACGAAAACGTAATTTTCCAAAACGATTTTATAAGAGTCATACTTGTAGACGAAATACCGGGATACATAAGAGTTATCACTCAAAAACACATTAAAGAATTCAGCGATTTAAGCTACGAAGAGGCCGTTAAAATCACACTTCTTACAAAACAAATCGAAAAAGCCATCATAAACACACTAAACCCCGATAAAGTAAATATCGCAATGCTCGGAAACATGGTGCCCCATCTTCATATTCACATCATTCCGAGATTTAAAAACGATCCGTGGTGGCCGGGCGCGACGTTTTGTGAAAAACAAAGGGAGTTTGACTATCCCGTAACACAAAAAGATCTAAACAACCTGATTACCTCAATAAAAGAGCTAAATGGCAAATAAAACCTTTTTTATTTTAAGCCTTTTTTATTTTCTTTTTTTTACGCTTATAGGCGATTATGTTATTTTTATGCCCAAATTCTTTAAACAGATAGGATTTGACGCAAAAGAGATCGGGATTATTTTTTCAATGCTTCCTATTGCGAGATTCGTAACCCCTTTTATTTATCTAAAAAAGCCCCTGACCAGACTCGATTACATCTTAGCGCTTATAATATCAACACTCTCATCGTTTTTACTGCTGAGTCACAACTTTTATCTTATTTTAATTGCGTTTTTTCTAATAGGTGTGAGTTTCAGTATCGTTTTTCCGTATATAGAAGCTATTGCGATTGAACAGCTGAAAGAAAAATACGGCAAAACAAGGGTGTACGGAAGTATCGGGTTTATGCTTTTTGGAATCGTGTTTTCTTACATAAACGGAGATCTTGTGTGGCTTTTTATTATTTTAATGATACTTACGAACATTACGGCGCTCTATTTTCTTGAAGATAAAACAATTACAAAGTCATCAGCTTCCATAAACCTCGCAAAAGAATGGAAATTCTGGCTGGCCGTAGTGTTTTTACAGATAAGTTTCGGAGGGTTTTACAATTTCTTTACCATTTACAACCTAAACCACGGCATACCGAAAGAATACATAGGCTGGCTGTGGGCTATAGGCGTGATTGCGGAAATTTTTATATTCATTTTCCAGCACCGTTTTATCAGTCGCTTTAAGCCTGTGTTTTTACTCAAAATTTCCATTCTTCTTACGGCAATCAGATGGTTTATGCTCTATCTATTCCCGGGAAATCTTATAATGGTTGCGTTTTCACAGCTTATACATGCGTTTTCATTTGCGATTTTCCACACTTCGGCATTGCTTTATATTTCCAAACACTACGCCAATAAAACCCTCGCCCAACAGTTCTACGCCGGAATAGCATACGGAATGGCGGCATTTTTAGGAAGTTTATTATCCGGAATATTATATGGAGAGAATCTGTTTTTATATGAAAGTTTATTTGCGTTTTTGGGATTTTTGATTATGCTATAATACATGAAGACAAAATTAAAGGAGCATTTTGCTACCAAAAAAGATAAATGATAGAAAATTAAAACTAACCTATGAAAACACTATAATATCAGGTCCTAAAGGGGTTGGGAAAACTTTTTTAGTGTTTAATTTTTTAGAAAATTTTAAAGGAAAATATAAATATATCGATTTTGCTGATTACAGGGAAAAAAATTTTGACTTTTCAGATACTGAACTTGTAATACTTGATAATTTTGACTTTTCTATAGATTTACCTCCCGTAACTACATTTATTATTACCGACCAAGCTGTAAAATTGGATGGATTTAAAAACATTGAATTAAAAGCTTTGGATTTTGAAGAGTTTTTTTCTTTTGACAACTCACAAAGCATTACACATAGTTTCGATAAATTTTTAAAAACCGGAAACCTACCAAGAAGTCTTTTCTTAGAAGATTATTTTAAAGAAGAATATTTAAGAGAAACTTTTGAATTATTGCCATACAATAAAGAAATACTAAAGTTTTATTTTGCTCATATCGGAGAAAAGTTTACCCTGTATCAAATTTATCAAATCTTAAAAAAAAGAATTAAAATAAGCAAAGACAGTTTTTATAAAACCACCAACGAACTTATAGAAAAAAAAGTGATATATGAAGTAAACAAGTTCAATTCACCAAAGTCTCCCAAAAAATTTTATTCATATAATTTCGCTTTTAAAAATATTCTAACAAATAGAAAAAATATTTTATTTACTTTTGAAAATATTATTTTTTTAGAGCTTAACGAAGATGAAATATATTACAAAGATACTCTCAGCTTTTATATTCCAAATAAAGAGCTCGGTATAATGGTTATGCCGTTTGCAAACGAAGAGATACTGGAAGAAAAACTAAAAAAAGTGAAAGATGTGAAAAAAGTTCAGGTCATTACAGTTTCAAATGAATTTGATTTTGAACATAAAAATTTTGAAGTGGAGGTAACACCGTTTTGGCAATGGAGATTTGCGGAATAGATGAGGCCGGAAGAGGACCTATTGCAGGGCCTCTCGTAGTGGCGGGATGCATATTTAAAAATGAAAAGTTAAAAGTGAAAAGTGAAAAGTGGGAAAATTTCTTACAAAAACTTAACGATTCAAAAAAACTTAACGCCAAAAAAAGGGAAGAGCTGTTTGAAATCATCCAAGAAACATGTGAATACCATATAGTGTTTGTGGATAATAAAACAATTGATGAAAAAGGGCTCTCATTCGCAATTAATTACGCCCTGAATGAAATCAAAAAGACTTTAAAAGCAAACAAGTACCTTTTTGACGGAAATTCAAACTTCGGTGTAAAAGGAATTGAAACACTAATTAAGGGTGATGGTAAAATTAAACAGATAAGTGCGGCAAGTATACTCGCTAAAGTCAGCCGTGATAAATATATGCTTGAAATTGCCGATAAATATCCTATGTACAATTTTAAAAAACACAAAGGGTATATTACAAAAGAACATATTGAAGAAATCAAAAAAAACGGTTTTAGCGATATTCACAGAAAAAGTTACAGATTAAAAGCACTTGAGCCTACACTATTTTAAGGAGAATGATTGAAAAGATTAATATCTCTTGCACTTGCACTTAATTTATACGGAGCTTTTCCTTCCTGGTATTATAAAGTCAAAGGAACCAAACAGCAGAAAAAAGCTTTTGTAGAAATAATGCTGCCTCTAATCCAGGCGGAAAATAAAAAAATAGAACATTTAAGAAAAACAGTTATTGATATTTTTAATGATCCTTATTATTTAATCAACCCTAAAAAAGTTGCGTTTTTAGCCAAAGTCGCAAAAATATATAAAATAAAAAATATTACCGATAAAGAAGAATTCCTTAAAAAAATAAACACCATTCCACCATCTCTTGCTCTTGCACAGGCAGCAATAGAGAGTGGGTGGGGTAAAAGTAGGTTCGTAAGAGAAGCCAACAATATATTCGGTCATTGGACATATTCAAACAAAGGTCTTGCCCCTAAAAGTAAATATGAACATATTAAAATAGACTATTCGATAAGAATATTTCCATCCCTTGAGGCTTCACTTTCGGCATATATGAAAAACTTAAACAGAAATCCAGCATATAAAGAATTTAGGGAGCTAAGAGATAAATTTACAAAAGAACATAAAAAATTTACCGGTATCGATGCAGCGGATACTATGATAAATTATTCACAAAAAAAAGAAGAATATGTAAAACTTTTAAAACACATGATAAAAGCAAACAACTGGCAAAAATATGACAACTAAACAAATTTAATGTTACAATAATAAATAAATTAAAAGGAGAAAAGATGAGCGGATTTATTGCAATTACCATTGCATGGGGTATTAAGATATTAGGTGCTCTTGCAATTTACATAATAGGTAAATGGGCAGCTAAACTATTGACAAACTTATTTAGAAAAATGTTAGAAAGATCAAATACGGATGTAACTTTAGTCAAATTCTTAGGTGATTTGGTTTATTTCGGTTTAATTGTTTTAGTTGTTATAGCGGCTCTTGGCACACTCGGTGTTAATACAACATCATTTGCAGCTATTATCGGTGCCGCTGGTTTGGCTGTAGGTTTGGCGCTTCAGGGAAATATTGCAAACTTCGGTGCAGGAGTTGTTTTACTCTTCCTGAGACCGTTTAAAGTAGGTGATTTTGTTGAAGCCGGAGGAGCTGTGGGTGTTGTAGATGCGATAGGTATTTTCAATACTACATTCAAAACAGGGGACAACAGGGTAATTATCGTTCCAAACTCAAACATTATCGGAGGTAACATTACAAACTATTCAAGAGAAGCTATCAGAAGAATCGACCTTGTTATCGGTGTTGGTTATGAGGACGATCTTAAACTTGTAAAATCGACTCTTGAAGAAATTTTAAACAATCATCCGAAAGTTCTAAAAGACCCTGCACCTGCGGTGGCACTTGCCGAACTTGCGGACAGCAGCGTAAACTTCAACGTAAGACCTTGGGTTAAAAGCGAAGATTACTGGGGAGTCAGAAGCGAATTGCTTGAAACTATCAAAACTACATTCGATGAAAAAGGAATCAACATCCCTTATCCTCAAATGGATGTACACGTAGATCAAAAAGCGGCTTAATTCCCGCTTTTTGCAAACTCTTCAATATTCTTGTAAATCCCGTCCATCAGTTTGTTTCTTGCTTCAATACTCGTCCATGCGATATGAGGGCTTAGAAGCGTTTTGTCTTTATATTTCAAAAGAGGATTATCCGCATTTACAGGCTCTTTTTCAAATACGTCAAGTCCTACGAACATATCTTTTTGCTTTAAAATTCCAGCAAGGTCTTTTTCATTAATAATACCTCCTCTTCCGAGATTAACAAGCACTGCGTTATCTTTTATGAGTGAAAGTTTTTCGTAATTTAAAAGATCTTTTGTGTTTTCATTCAAAGGTGCGTGAATTGAGATAATATCGCTGGTTTTTAAGAGCTCATCAAGCTCAACCCTTTTATATTCCGGATTGCTGTTTTTTCCGCTTGTAGAATAATAAACAACTTCGGCACCGAAACTTTTGGCTATTTTGGCAACTCCCCTTCCTATTTCGCCAAGACCGATTATCCCCCATCTTTTTCCTGAAATTTCAAACCAGTTTTGAATATGTGTAAATATTTCACTCTGTGGGTATTCATTGCGGGTATAACTATCAAAATAACACACTTTGTTTAAGAGTCCTAAAACCAGTGCGAATGTTTGCTGAATAACGGCGTTTGTTGAATACCCGGCTACGTTTTTAACCGGTATTCCCTTTTGTTTTGCATATTCCAAGTCCACGTTGTTCATCCCGGTTGCAGCAATCTGAATGAATTTAATATCGGCATTGTCCATTATGTGTTTATCAATCACCACTTTATTAGTAACCACAATATCAGCCTCTTTTACCCTCTCAAGAGTTTCGGACGGCTTTGTGGTTTGATAAATTTTAACGTTTCCGAACTTTTTAAACCTCTCAAAATCAACATCACCCAATGTTAAAGCATCTAAAAAAACTATATTCATATCCATCCTTTAAAATTTTTGATTATTATACCAAACGCCCTATCTTGGTATCTGGCACTATGAGTTGAAGTTATTGAAGTTGTTGTAGTTAAGTAATATATTAGAGTTATTAAGGTTAGTTAGAGTTGATATATTGGTTATTACTTCTAAAGATAGTTGAATTCGGTGTAGGTTTAGAATTCTGATATTGATTTCAGCGTCAAGTTTTTTGTTTTCCGTTTTTCATTCTTAATTAAAACATTTTCCATTGTTCTGTATTGTGTTATAATTAATTAAAAAGGCTGTGAATGAGAATACTTTTACTGTTTATTTTGGCTCTGTCTTTAAATGCAAAAACAATGATAGCAAGTTATTATGCAAAATACGGGATTTTCGGGACTATCGCAGAAGCAAACGCAATATATGAGGCAAATGAGACAAATTATAAAATATTCACCGAAAGCAAGGCTTTAGGACTTGCCGCCACACTTTCAAAACATATGGTTCAGACATATTCAAGTATAGGTGTTATTAAAGACAATATTCTGATTCCCAACGCATATATATCTACAAGGAAAAAAGGTGATGACTTTTACAAAAGAATATATCTTTTCGACCATAAAAACAAAAAAATAATTCGTCTCAAATACAAAAACGGAAAACTTGAAGCAAACGAAACAATGCCTTATTATACACCGGACGACGTACTCAGTCTGTATTTTAATCTTCCAAATTATCTGAAAAAACTCCCTAAAAAAGAAATTTATACATTCTATGCATTAGGCGGTAGAAAAAGTGACGGAAAAGTTGACGTAACTTTTCCAAAAGGCAGGGAGCTTGAAAAAGTTAAAGATACTTTTGACAACGCAAAAGGAGTATATATAAAAGCAAATTTATACAATAAAGTTTTTGCAGGTGACAAAGGTATTTTATATCTTGTAATAGATCCTAAAAATTGGGTAACACTTAAAGGAATGGTTAAAAATGTTCTTAAAATAGGAGATTTAAAAGGAGGATTAAAGGATTTTAAACTAATCCCTTAGTCTCCAGATATTTTGTATCGTAGTTATTGTTTATAAAGTCTTCGTTTTCAAGCATTTTTAAATGGAATGGAATTGAAGTTTTAATTCCACTAACCTGAAATTCTTTAAGCGCTTCTTTCATAACGGTAATAGCTTCGTTTCTGTCTTTGCCCCATGTAATTACTTTCGCAATAAGACTGTCATAATACTGAGGAATCACATATCCTGCGTATACATGTGTATCCACCCTTACGTCTTTACCTCCCGGAATATAAAGTTTTTGTATTTTACCCGGGCTTGGGATGAATTTTTCAGGATCTTCCGCTAAGATTCTACACTCAATCGCATGACCTTTAATTTCAACTTCCTCCTGAGAAGGTATTTTTTCACCCTCTTCAACTCTTAACATCCATTCAACAAGATCTATTCCCGTTACCATTTCACTTACAGGATGCTCTACCTGAAGTCTTGTATTCATCTCCATAAAATAGAAATTAAGATTCTTATCAACTAAAAATTCAATAGTCCCCGCACTGTAATAACCGATAGCTTTTGCCGCTTTCACAGCCGTTTCATGTAGTTTTTTTCTTGTTTCATCATCAAGAATGTTTGCAGGTGATTCTTCTATAAGTTTTTGATGTCTTCTCTGAAGAGAACAGTCCCTCTCACCCAGATGAATTACGTTTCCGTGTTTGTCTCCAAGAATCTGAACCTCAACATGGCGTGGTTTTTCAATATATTTTTCCATGTAAATAGTCGGATCCCCAAATGCGCTTTCTGCTTCGCTGCTTGCTGCAAGAAATGCGTTTTCTATGTAGCTTTCGTCTTCCACGACTCTCATCCCTCTTCCGCCTCCACCGCTTGCGGCTTTAAGAATTACGGGGTATCCTATTTCTTTTGCCACTTTTTTAGCTTCTTCAACAGAGTTTATAGCACCTTCGCTTCCCGGAATTACAGGTACGCCTGCTTTTTTCATAACCTCTTTGGCTTTTGATTTATCAGCCATTGTTTCCATTACTTCCAAAGAAGGCCCGATAAATGCGATATTGTGGGCTTTACAAACTTCTACAAAAGTCTGATTTTCACTCAAAAATCCGTAACCCGGAAATATAGCGTCACACTGTGTCATTTCAGCCGCAGTTATAATTGCAGGAATATTAAGATAACTTTCATTGCTTCTTTCAGGTCCTACACATACGGCGCCGTCGGCAAATTTTAAATATATCGCATCTTTGTCGGCTTTAGAATAAACACAAACAGCTTCTTTGTTTAATTTATGAATAGCCCTAATAGCTCTTAGAGCAATTTCTCCTCTGTTTGCAATTAAAATTCTTTTCATTTATACCCTTTTTACCCTGAAAAGAGGCGTATCAAATTCAACAGGCTGTCCGTCTTCAACCAGAATTTCAAGAATTTCACAGTCAAACTCAGCTTCAAGTTCATTCATAATTTTCATAGCTTCAATAATACAAAGCGTTTGACCTTTTTTTACTTTATCCCCCACTTTCACATACGGAGGTGAATCTGGACTTGGAGCCTGATAGAAAGTTCCAACCATAGGCGAAGTAATTAATTCACCTTCTAATTCTTTTGTTTCCTGTACAGCCTCAACAGTAGTTTGAGCAGCCGGTACCGGTGCAGCTTGTACTTGTTGAACTGCTTGTGGCGCAACTGTCTGAACAGCACTCGCAGATTTATCTAAATAAATTCTAAACTCTTCATTCTCATATTCTAAAATATTAGCAGTCGATTTATCAAATGCCTCAAGAAGTTTTTTAATCTCTCTTAAATCCATTTATACTCCTTATTTCTTAAGTTTATCTAAACATTCGTTAACAGCGTAGTTTATTACTTCTTTTGCTTTTTTCTTATCTTGCAATATCGTTATAAACTCGTTTAAATCATATTTTTTTTCAATTGCGTTTAATGTACATATACAATAACTCTCCATGCCCTTTTCACCGATGCAACCTTTTAAATAATTATACTCCATAATCATAGGATATCTCGCGGCAAAAAGAGAACCAGCTATACCGGCTAATATCAACAGCTTTTTCATTCATTCTCCTTTAGTATTTTAAAATAATAACATAAATTTGATACAATTTTAAATAAATGCATTGCTGAAAATATGGTGATATAGCAACTGTTAAACTCAAAAACAAAGGGAAAATATGGGTGTTAAGTCCGACATTTGGATTAGAAATATGGCGAAAAATTTTAATATGATATCTCCTTTTGAAGAAAAACAAGTAAGAAAAGGCATTATAAGTTATGGTGTAAGCTCTTACGGATATGATATCAGAGTTAGTGACGAATTTATGGTTTTTACAAATATAAACTCCACTGTCGTTGATCCAAAAAATTTTGATGAAAGAAATGTGGTAAACATCAAAGGTGATTGCATTATTCCTCCAAACAGCTTCGCTTTATGCAGAAGTGTGGAATATTTCAAAATGCCGCGCGACGTGCTTGCTATCTGTGTAGGAAAAAGTACTTACGCAAGATGCGGTATCATTGTAAACGTCACACCGATAGAACCTGAATGGGAAGGGCATATAACAATAGAAATTTCAAACACTACCCCTCTTCCTGCAAAAATTTACGCTAATGAGGGAATTGCACAGCTTATTTTCTTAGGAGCCGATGATAATATATGCGAAACAAGCTATGCGGACAAAAGCGGAAAATACCACGGTCAAAAAGGAATAACCCTTCCAAAGGTTGATAAATGAAACTCTGTATTGCCCTTGATAACCCATCAAAAGAAGAAAATTTAAAACTTGCAAAAGAATTAAAAGAATACGCAAAAGAATTGTGGCTTAAAGTAGGCTTTAGAAGTTATATACGTGACGGGGCTGAATTTATAAAAGAATTAAAGTTAATGGGTTATAATGTTTTTCTGGATTTAAAACTTTACGATATTCCGAACACAATGGCAGATGCCGCCGAAGAGATTGCAAATCTCGGCGTAGATATGTTTAACGTACATGCAAGTGCGGGAAGCATTGCATTAAAAACGGTTATGCAAAGACTTGAAAAATATGAAAAAAGACCTTTGGTATTAGCCGTTACGGCTCTTACGAGTTTTACGGATGAGGAGTTTAAAAAAATTTACGGTGACAGTATCGAAAATAAAGCAAAAGAGTTTGCAAAACTCTCTCACGAAGCGGGGCTTGACGGAGTGGTATGCTCTGCGTTTGAAAGTAAAATGATTAAAAATATAACAGACGAGAAATTTATAACCCTTACTCCCGGAATAAGACCTTTCGGGGAAGATGCCGGCGACCAGGCAAGGGTTGCGGATATCTCCCTTGCAAAAGAACAAAAAGTTGACTTTATAGTCGTAGGAAGACCAATATATAAAGATGAAGACCCAAAAGCAAAAGTTGAAAAAATATTAAACAAAATCAAGGAGATTTAATGAAAAAACTATTATTAGGTTTAGGTATAGCGGTAAGTTTGTTTGCAAGCGACAAGCTTTTATCTCAAAAAGAATTAAACAATGTTTTAAAATCAAGCATAATATATCCGAAACTTTCACAGGATATCAAAAAAGGAATCGTTAAAGTAAGAGGTGTTGAAAAAGACGGGTTTTATATTATAAATATTAAAACACCGAGAGGTTCAGGGAACATATACATAACAAAAGACAAAAAATATACCATCTTAGGCAATGTTTTAAATAATAAAAACGGAACACCTCTAACGGCAAATTTTCCGGTAAATAAAAAAATAGTACAAAACGGTGTTATTTTCACATTCGGAAAAGGTGACAAAGAAATTTATCTTGTGACTGATCCTGAATGCCCTTATTGTAGAATGATGGAAGTAAAAACGAAAGCAAACCTTGAAAAAAATTATAAAGTGCATGTAATTTTATTCCCGTTAAGTTTCCATAAAAACGCAAAAGCCATGAGTTATTATATTTTAGCTGGGAAAACGGATGCGGAAAAAGCCAAAAGATTCAGAGAAGTTTTAGGTGGCAGCAACGAATGGAAAAACTACCATCCTACAAAAGAAGAAAAAGTAAAATTTGATAAAATATTAAATAATTCTAAAAAAGCGGTTGAAGAATTAGGGGCAAGAGGTACACCTACAGTTTACGATAAAGATTTCAATAAAATCAACTGGACTACATTGGGAGAGAAAAAATGAGTTTTATCGACGCTACATTATGTGCAAGTCTTAAAATTATAAGGGCTCTTCACGAGGAAGAAAACATTTTTGAAGAAAAAGGTATAGGTTTCGGAGGAGACAGAAGTCTTAATATCGACCTTATAGCCGAAAAAATCTTTATAAAAGCACTTAGCGATTACGGAAATATTTTAAGTGAAGAAGCGGGATTTATAGATAACGGTAAAGACAAAAAAATTATCATCGACCCGATTGACGGAAGTTACAACGTATCAAACCACATACCGTATTTTGGATGCAGCGTTTATCTTGAAAATGAAGCTGCAGTTGTTGTGAATCTCAGCAACGGTGATTATTTTGTAAAAGACAAAAATGGCAAAAAATTCGATAACCTTTTTAGAAAACCTTTTGCGGCGAACTACAGACACGACGTAATTATTTTCGAAAAAGCGTATAAAAATCCGGATATAGTACAAAAACTCAGCAACCACGGACTTAAATTCAGAGCTCCCGGAGCGCTTAGTTTGTCTCTTTGTTACGGAGAATTTGCAAAAGCCGTTATTTACAAAGGTGAAATAAGAGAGTTTGATATTGCCGCGGCACAGTTTTACAACAGCGAATGTCACTGGCATTTTGAAGACGACCTGATACTTATGAGCCCTGAAAAAAAAGACTTAGAGGAAGTTTTGAGTATAATAAAGGAATGAAAAATGGGATTTAGTAATTTTTTAAAAAAATTTAAAAAACCTCAACCGACAAGCCAGGAAAAAAACACTACTTGGATTAAATGTCCTGCGTGTGGTGCTATCAGTTTTTACAAAGAGGTTCAAAAGGAATTTAACACATGCCCTAAATGCGAATATCACTTTAGAATGAGTGCGGAAGACAGAATCAAACTACTTGCGGATGAAGGTACTTTTGTAGAGTTTGATAAAAATCTCGAACCAAACGATCCGTTAAACTTTGTAGATAAAAAAAGTTACAAAAAAAGGGTTGAGGAAAACTACAAAAAAACCGGAAGAAAATCGTCTGTAATCAGTGGAGAATGTAAAATCAACGGTATACCTACACAGCTTGTGGTATTTGATTTTGCGTTTATGGGTGGAAGTTTAGGAAGTGTTGAAGGTGAAAAAATAGTAAGAGCAGTAAACAGAGCCATTGAAAAAAACCAGGGAGTTGTAATCGTTTCAACCTCAGGTGGAGCGAGAATGCAAGAAAGCACGTTTTCACTTATGCAGATGGCAAAAACATCAGCAGCGCTTGCGAGTCTGGCTGAACACAACCTGCCTTATATTTCAGTACTTACCGACCCTACATTCGGGGGAGTTAGTGCGTCTTTTGCGTTTTTGGGTGATTTTATTATCGCGGAACCGGGTGCGATTATAGGATTTGCCGGACCGAGGGTTATCAAACAGACAATCGGCGAAGACCTGCCTGAAGGATTCCAAAGAGCCGAATTCTTACTTGAACACGGTCTTATCGATATGGTAATTAAAAGAGACGAACTAAAAGACACTATCGGAAACCTGTTAAAATACACGCTTAAAAAAGCGGGCTGATCCCTTTTCTTTCCTCACAACTTATCCACTTCACAACTTATCCACTTCACAACTTACCTACTTCACAACTTAATAACTTTTTACTATAATTCGCCAAAAAGGCTTTTACGTGGCAATATACGCTCTTCTTGACTGGGACACTTTAAAAAAATACGATATTTCTATAAAAGACTTCTGCAAAACAGCAAAAGGTCTTAAAGCCAAAATACTCCAGTACAGAGACAAAAACTCCTCTTTAGAAGAAAAAAAAGAGCGTCTGCTGGAGATCAAAAAACACTGGAAAAAGCCGCTTATTATCAACGACACTGTTGAGCTTCTGCCTTTCTGCGACGGAATACACATTGGACAGGAAGACCTTGAATCGTTATCCCAAAAGTTTAATCTTCCTAAATACGATGTAATACAAAAATTAAGAACAGGTGAATTATTAGAATGGAAAATGGAAAATGGAAAATGGAAAATTAACAAAAAAACCAAAATAAACAATTCTCCATTGTCCATTGTCCATTGTCCATTTATAGTCGGTCTCTCAACCCACAACAAAGAAGAAATACTCGAAGCCAACACATATCCTTTAAGTTATATAGGTCTTGGGGCATACCGTCCTACAGATACCAAAAATACCGATAATATAATAGGAGAAAAAGTTATAGATCTAATAAAATTTTCTAATCATCCCGTTGCTGTTATCGGTGGAGTTAAAATTTATGATAAAATTCCGTCAAAATTTAAAGTTATAGGAAGCGATATATGCAGATTAACGTCTTCTCGATTGAGAAAAAAGAAGATTTTCAGGCAGAAATAAAGGATTTTATAAAAAAATCAAAACAGTTCGCTGATGTTAAAAACCATACACTATACTCCAATAAACTATCAAAATCGGACAATCCTCAAAAAGAGTATTCTAAAATATTTGCTAAATATATAACTGACGGTTACAACGTAATCCTGACTCCTGAAGGAAAACTAATCGACAGTTATGAATTTGCAAATATTTTCGAGCACTCTAAAGTAAACTTTTTCATTGCCGGTGCTTGGGGCTTTGATGAAGAGTTCAAAAAAAAAGGAATAAATATTTCGTTAAGTCCTCTTACAATGAGCCATAAAGTTGCTAAATTAGTTTTGTTCGAACAAATTTACAGGGGGTTAAGCATCAAAAACAATCACCCATATCATAAATAAGGAGAAGGAATGAATATGAAAAAGTATCACTTATACAAGGAAATGCTGTTAATGAGAAAAGCTGAACTTGAAAAAATTTTAAACAGCCTTTCAGATGAAATTAAAGATATTAATAAATGTGAAATCAACGACGAAGCTGACTTTGCAGCCGCAAGTATGGACAGCGGAAGAGATTATCAAATATATATCAATCAAAAAAAAGAACTTGAAGAAATAAACGACGCATTAAAAAAAATAGACGAAGGAACATTCGGAATCTGTGAAATGTGTGAAGACCCTATCCAAGAAGCAAGACTAAAAATAAAACCATACGCAAAATATTGTATAATATGTAGAGAAATCATCGAAAAAGAAGGAAAATAACACAAAATGAAAAAATATACTCTTTTTAGCATAATCTTAATTGCATTAATGACTTTACTCGTATACATGGAAGAAAATAGTGTTACGACTTTTAGTTTGTTAGGAGTTAATATAACGCTACCAAATGCAGTTTGGACTGCTATATTTTTAGGTATATTTTTTATTTTTTCAATTATATTCTTCGGTGTATTGAATATAAAAGAGTATTTTTATAAAAAAAACATACAAAAAGATATAGAAATTTTAATAGCAAATATTAAAAACAGAATTCTTTATAAAGAACCTCTTAAAAAAGAAGTAAAAATTCTAAAAAACTGTAACAATTTCGTTAATAATATCAAGGGACTTCAAATTGAACCAAAAAAATGCGAAAAATTTGAATTTTTGGAAGATATTGAAAAACTTTTAAACGGTGAAGTAATAGAAATAAGCAAATACAAATTAAGCGAAGACAATCCTTGGTTTATCCAAAACATTAAAAATAGACTCAAAAAAGATGAAAACTTCGCAAAAGAAGTACTTAAAAAATACAAAAATGAAGAGCTTAAAAAACTGGCATTTAAAATTTACGCCAAAAATGCAAGTATCAGCGAAATATTAAAATATGACTATGAAATCGATGTAGATATTATTAAAGCCCATATAAAAGATCCTGATGTCAAATATTTACTTGAAAAAGCCAAATTAACACCTAAAGAAGAGATTGAAATAGCAAAAGCCCTACATCAAACATTTGACCCTGATAAAGAGTTTGAAATTGTTGAACCTCTTAAATGGGCCAGCGCATATCTTGCTTTCAAATACGAACATATAGAAAAAGCAAAAGAAATAGTTGAAGAAAACGAACTTAAATTTTTCGAATATTTCCTAAAATTAAGAGAAGCAGGTGTGAAAGCGGATATTGATGAATATATCGACTCTGAAATCTGATTCTCCTTATTTTTTCTTAGCTCCCCTTGCCGGTTATACGGATTTGCCTTTTAGAAGCGTTGTTAAAAAATTCGGTTGTGATATGACGTTTTCCGAAATGACAAACGTAAACGCAATCGCTTACCAAAATGAAAAAACACAAAAAATGATGGAAAAATCCCCTCTTGAAAATCCTTATTTCGTACAGATTGCAGCAAACAACGTTGAAAACGCCGTAAAAGCCGTTGAAATCATAAACGAACTCAACTGGATAGACGGAATAGATATAAATTTGGGATGTCCTGTGAATAAAGCCAGAAGAAGCGGATTCGGAGGCGTGTTGCTAAAAGACGAAAACAGGGATTTTCTAAAAGAGGTAGTGGGAACCATAGTTAAAACGTCAAAAAAACCGGTAAGTGCAAAAATGCGAATAGGATTTGACAAAAGCGTAGTTGAAGACAGGGCGAAACTGCTTGAAGATTTGGGAATTGTATTTTTGACTATACACGGAAGAACGGTCAAGCAGATGTATAAAGGAGAGGCCGATTACGATGAAATAAAAAAAGGCGTAAACGCCGTAAAAATCCCCGTAATCGCAAACGGTGACATTACAGATTATGAAAAAGCAAAATATGTACTTGAATACACGGGTGCAAGCGGCGTTTCGATCGGAAGAGGAGCGGTAGGGAAACCCTGGATATTTCTTGAAATGAAACAGCAGGGCAATATAACCTCTGAACAGAAAAAAGAAGTAATACTTGAACATTTTAATCAAATGGTATACTGGTACGGTGAGTACGGAGTAATACTCTTTAGAAAACACGCTCACGCATACTCTAAAGGCATTCCAAAAGCCAGTGAATTCAGAAGCAAAATGAATGAGGTAAAAGATCCTGAAGTTGCCAGAAAACTTATTGAGGAATATTTTAATGTTTAACGGACTTATAAGGGAAACGGCAAAAATAAGAAGTTTTGCTAATAATAAACTAAGAGTAACAGCAAAATACAAGCCCGAAATAGGCGATAGTATTGCAATAAACGGCGTATGTCTGACAGCCACAAAAATATATCCTGACGGATTTGAAGTAGAACTCTCTCCAGAAACACAAAGAATAGTACCTCTTGAAAACTATCAGGCGGGAAAAGAAGTACATATTGAACCGGCTCTTAAATTCGGAGATAGAATAGACGGACATCTGATTCAGGGACACGTAGACGCAATAGGTGAAATACTTGAAATTAAAAAAAACGCCAACTCATACGATGTAATTATAAAAACAGACCCGAAAATAATGAAATACATCGCCCCAAAAGGCTCAATTGCCATTGACGGTGTAAGCCTTACGGTAAATGAAGTTTTTTCTGACAGGTTCAGGCTTACCATCATCCCGCATACGTTTGAAAACACGCTTTTCAAAACATACAAACTGCACCAAAAAGTAAACATAGAAACGGATATGTTTGCCAGATACATATATCATATGCTGAAAAACTCACCTGATGACATAAACGAAAAAATACTTGCCTGGTGGTAGGAATAATAGTTATTAAAGTTAATTAAAGTTATTGTTGAGATTAGTTAAGGTTTTTAAAGTTGTTTAAATTTTACTGCTATTAAAAAATCCTAATTACCTATATACCAATTACTAATACACTAATTAACCGACCTTAACAACTCAATAACCCTAAAAACCCTCCCTTATTTTAAATTCTTCAAAAACTGCTTAGCTTCATCCAAATCCATAAGAGGTATTAGTTCACCCTCTTTTACGTAATACCATTCTCTTTTGTCAACTTTTCTACCGGTAGTAAGCCTTGTTTCAAGTACATCGTTTTCGAAAATCTCCACATCCCAGTCTTCTTTATAGGATTTGCTTTTTTTACACCACTCTTTTCCGTTTGATGGTACAAATTCCCTCTCAACCTCATCACCGGATAAATAGAGCTTTGCAACATAAGCAGGACCGAATTTAGGCGTAAAACATCCGTCCGTCTTAAAATGAATCCATTTGCCTTCCCTTCTTCTTGCCAATTCGGCTTTGGCTTTTTCTATTATATCCATTAGTTCTTCATCGGTGTACTTTGAAAAATCCATTTCGGCTCTTTTTTTCCGAATAATAGTAAAAGATTTAATTTTAAGCAAACTTTAAGAAATTTAATATTTTTAATCCTTTTTTAACTCTGATGTTGTATACTGATGATGGGAAATTAACTTTTAAGGAGCGGAAATGAAGAAATTAATTATGGCTATTAGTGTAAGTGTTGCTTTAATGGCCGGAAACTTAAATTTAAAGGTGGACAATTCTAATATACAAAGAATTGCACCAAATCAAAACGGCTTAGTAATGTCATACTCTTCGGTAGTTCAAAAAGTAATACCGAGTGTTGTAAACATTTCAACCGAAAAAATGGTAAAAACCAAAATACCTGAACAATTCAGAAAATTTTTTGAAGATCCTTTCTTTAAAAGATTTTTCGGTCCGTTCGGACAAATGCCAAAAGAGCCTAAGGAGCACAAAGAATATGCGCTCGGCAGCGGTGTAATCGTTACAAAAGACGGTTATATAGTTACAAACAACCATGTGGTATCAGGTGCTACCAAAATCATCGTAAAGCTGCATGACGGCAGAAAATATACCGCAAAACTGATTGGAACGGATCCTAAAACCGATATTGCAATCATTAAAATAGATGCAAAAGATCTAAAACCTATTACAATTGCCGATTCAAGTAAAATAAAAGTAGGAGATATCGTTCTTGCTATAGGAAACCCGTTCGGGCTCGGAGAAACGGTTACACACGGAATAATCAGCGCTCTAAACAGAACGTCAATAGGGCTTAACGACTATGAAAACTTTATCCAGACAGACGCTGCTATCAACCCAGGAAACAGCGGAGGAGCACTTGTTGATTTAAAAGGAAGGCTCATAGGTATCAACTCGGCTATTATTTCAAGAAGCGGCGGAAACAACGGTATCGGCTTTGCGATTCCGAGCAATATGATGAAATTCGTTATAACATCCCTTATCAAACACGGTAAGGTTGAAAGAGGATATTTAGGAGTAATGATTAGCAACATCGATTCAAGCAAAGCAAAACTTTACGGAATAGACCATGGTGTGCTTATCAATAAGGTCGAACCGAAAAGTGCGGCGGAAGCTGCGGGACTAAAGCCTGGAGACATTATCGTAGCGGTTGATGGAGAAGAAGTTAAAAACGCGGGTGAACTTAGAAACAAAATAGCATTCAAAGGCCCTGATGCAAAAGTAAATATTAAAGTATATAGAAATGGTAAATATATCACCCTTACTGCAAAACTAAAAGCACTTAAAACAAAAGTGGAAACAATTGACAATATTAAACTTCTTGAAGGTGTAACGCTTAAAGAAGACAAAAACCATATCGTAATCGATAAAGTGGCCCCAAATACATATCCTGCAATGGTTGGGCTCCAAAAAGGTGATATAATCCTAAGAGTCAAAACTGTAAAAACAGGCAAATGGGTTGATGTTAAATCAATTGATGAACTTAAAAAACAGTTAAAAGACCTTGACAGAGGTGACGCACTTCTTGAAATTAAAAGAGACGATTCAATCTTTATTGTTCAAATGTAAGGAATAAAATGAAAATACTTCTTGCACCGAGTGAAAGAAAAACACTGGGGGGAGATAATCCTCCCATTTCAAAAAAAAGTTTTATCTTTCCTGAAATTTATGAAAAAAGAATAGAGGCTGTTAGAAAATACGATGAATTTTTAAAAACAACCAATGATATTAAAAATTTCGGAGACGATAAAACATCTGTTTTTACACGCCCAACTAAAAAAGCGGTTTTAAGATATAGCGGAGTTGCGTTTGATCATTTAAAATACAACGTACTTGATGAAGATTCGCAAAAATGGATAGATGAAAACGTGTATATTTTTTCAAATCTTTTCGGTGTAATAAGTGCAGGAGATTTAATTCCACACTATACACTAAAACAAGGGGCCAAACCCGGATTTGATATTTATTCATACCATCATAATGTGTTTGCACCAATACTTGAAAAAATAAACGAAACCGAACCGTTTATTGACTTAAGGGCAAAGTTTTACGAAAAAATATATAAACCGAAAAATGCTATTACGTTTAAATTTATCAAAAACGGCAAAGTTGTAAGCCATTTTGCCAAAGCGTACAGAGGAAAGCTTACGGCAATTATTGCAAAGCACAAGCCAAGTACATTAGAAGAAGTACTTAAAATTCCTTTTGAAGATATAAAAGTATTGGAAATTCAAGAAAAAAAGGGAGTTAAAGAGATAATTTGCGAGGTTTATTAAACGTCAAAATCATCCAACCCTTCAAAATCGTCAAATCCTCCCTCAAAATCATTATCAGCTATTTCATCTTCATAGCTTTCAAAATATTCACTCGTCATAACATCTTCATCCAAATCTGCCGATACATCATCAATTTTAGCGTCAAGTTCTTCAAGTTTGGAATCAATCTCATCAAGTTTAGAGTCAATTTCACTTAAATCATTTTGTAAAACTTCATTTATTTCATTACTTTCCATACCTAAACTTTCACCCATCTGTACTGGTGAAACGTTATGGTTAAAAAGTAGATTATATAGCCCCATTCCTGCTATTGCACCTGCGAGTGACCCTAAAAAACTACCTCCAAAGCCACTTGATGAAACGTTTGAAGTCGAATTCTTTTGATTCTGAGGAGCTTTGAGATCCTCGCTTGAGAACTTTTTTGAGCCGCTGCTTTCTTCAAGCTTGCTAACTCTTTTATCAAGCTCGTCTACTTTTTGCACAAGTTTTTCAAGCACAAGCCCCATTTTTTTTAGCGTGTTTTCAATATTCTGAGTATCCATTACAACTCCTTTTTTTTTATTATATCTTTATTTTTTATTTTTTTGTATTTTTTCCAAAGGAGTTTGAACAACATAAAAAAATTCAGGATGCAAATCATTATAAAATAACTTAACTTTTGCCTCTTTATAAAGTTTTTTCTCTTTTACTTCCGTAATTTCACCTACTTTTGCACCCTGATAAAATACACCGTCAAGACCGCTTGTTATTACCAAATCCCCTATATTTATTTTTTTAAATTTCGGAATATATTTTATTGTATTTATTTTCCCGTAAAAAATTCCCGGGATTTTATCTTTTCCTATATACACGGTATATGATGTTTTTTCGTTTGAATTTAAAAGCGCCAGTGAATAATTTGAATAATGTTTTACAGCTATCCCAGCTGCCAGATTATTATAAACAAGTCCTCTCGGAGTAGTGAAAGGTTTATCGTAATTGATATATACTTCAGTAAAATCCGGAAGTTTTGCATAGGATATAACCTGAGTAAAAACTACATTGGGAATATTTAAATTTTTAAAATATTTTAAATCTTTACATGTTGCATATTTGACTGCTATTTTTTGTATTTCATCTTTTAAAAACCTGTTTTCTATTAAGAGTTTTTGCAAAGTGTCTTTTTGGTCAATATACTCTTCATATATCTCTTTCCATGTAGTTAAAAGGGAAGAAAAAGAATTCTTCAGAGAATTGGCACTCTCCAACGTATATTTTTTAATAACAGGTATCTGAAAAAAAAGTACTATTACAATACTTAATATTAATAATAACCGTCTACTCATCAAGCGTTGCTAAAATCTCTATTTCATCTAATACTTTACCCGTTCCTTTTGCAACAGCCAAAAGCGGCTCTTCGGCAATATATACAGGCAGTAATACAAGATCGCTTAAATATTTATCAAGCCCTTTAAGAAGAGCCCCACCACCTGTTAAAACAATTCCGTTTTCAACAATGTCTCCCGCAAGATCCGCAGGAGTTTCCTCGAGCACCTGTTTAACAGCTTCACCTATTTCTTTTACAGGTTCTTTTAGAGCCTCTCTTATGTCTTCACTTGTTACGGTAATCGTTTCAAGAAGTCCTGAAATTCTGTTTTTACCCTGAACAGCCATTTTAAGTTCTTCTTCAAGTTTGACTGCGCTTCCGATTTCCATTTTAATCTCTTCGGCTACTCTTTCTCCGATAATCAGGTTATATTTTCTATTTATATAATCAATTATACTTTTATCAAATTTATCTCCGGCAACTCTTATAGATTTACTTACAACAAGTCCGCCGAGCGAAATTACACCGATTTCGGTAGTACCTCCACCGATATCGATAACCATGCTTCCTTGAGGTTCTTTTACAGGAAGCCCTGCTCCGATTGCAGCAGCCATAGGCTCTTCAATAAGATACACTTCTCTTGCTCCCGCACTCATAGCGGATTCTTTTACCGCTTTTCTTTCAACCTGAGTAAGTCCGTAAGGAACACATATAACTATTCTCGGTCTAATCAAACCTTTTCTGTTGTGCACTTTTTGAATAAAGTATCTTATCATCTCTTCAGTTACGCTGAAATCCGCAATAACCCCGTTTTTCATAGGACGGATTGCGATAATGTTTTTAGGTGTTTTACCTACCATTTCTTTTGCAGCTTTACCTACAGCAAGAACCTTTTTTTTGTGTTTATCGTCTTTAATGGCAACAACGCTTGGCTCATTGATAATTATACCTTTACCTTTTACGCTTACTAATGTATTGGCAGTTCCTAAATCTATTGCCAAATCGTTACTGAAAAGTCCAAGTAGTTTATTTAGCATTTTCTTCCTTTTTTATAAGTATTGGCTCGGCTTTATTTTCTATTACGTCTTTTGTGATTATTATCTTATATCCTCTGTATTCAGGCAGATTAAACATAATATCAACCATGGCTTCTTCCAGAATAGCTCTAAGACCCCTTGCTCCCGTACCTCTTTTAATGGCTTTATCGGCAATCGCCTCAAGAGCTTCTCTTTCAAATTCAAGCTCGACATCGTCAAGTTTAAATAACGCCTGATACTGCTTGATAAGAGCGTCTTTCGGCTCTGTGAGGACTCTTATTAAATCGTCTCTTCCAAGCTCTCTTAATGTCGCAATTACAGGAAGTCTTCCTATCAGTTCAGGAATAAGCCCGTACTTAACAAGATCTTCAGGCTCCACAAGTGCGAAAATATCGTCTTTTGTCAGTTTTTCTTTTGTTTTACCCAAAAATCCTACAGTAGCGCCCTCAAGTCTTTTTTGGATAATCTCCTCAAGTCCGTCAAACGCACCTCCGCATATAAAGAGGATATTTGAAGTGTCAATCTGTATAAATTCCTGATTCGGATGTTTTCTTCCTCCCTGAGGCGGAACGTTAACGATTGAACCTTCTATAATTTTTAAAAGCGCCTGCTGAACACCCTCGCCGCTGACATCCCTTGTAATGGATCTGTTTTCGGAGAGTCTGCTAATTTTATCGATTTCGTCGATAAACACAATCCCTCTTTGCGCTTTTTCTATGTCCCAGTCAGCCGCCTGGATCAGTTTTAAAAGTACGTTTTCAACGTCCTCTCCCACATATCCGGCTTCCGTTAACGAAGTGGCATCAGCTATTGCCAAAGGAACATCAAGAAGTTTTGCAAGCGTTCTTGCTATTAACGTTTTACCGCTTCCTGTCGGTCCTATCATCAGGATGTTTGATTTTTGAATCTCAACGTCGCTTTTAGCTCCGAAAAGTATTCTTTTATAGTGGTTGTAAACCGCAACCGAAATAATTTTTTTGGCTCTTTCCTGTCCGATAACATATTCATCCAGATGCGCTTTTATCGCTTTTGGAGTCAGCAGGTTTATATCAGCCGGTTCTTTTTTATCTTTTTTCTTTTCAGCCGCACCCATAATGATTTCATAAGCCGTAAGTACACAGTTTTTACATATAAAGGCTTTGTCATCAGGCGCCGCTAATAGCGGATTGTCTTCCGTTTCAAGACTTCCGCAGAAACTACACTTTTCTATCATATGGTATTCCCCTTTTTGAATTTAATACGAATTCGCATAAATGTTTTACATATTCGTTGTCTGTACTCTCAAGTATCTCTTTTGCCGTGTCTTTAAGAGGCTTTCCGCTCTCAAACAGCTCTTTGTACGCTTTTTTAATGGCGTCTATGTCGCTTCTGTTTTGGAATCTTCTTCTAAGTCCCGTTAAGTTAAGGCCTCTTAATTTCGCCCTGTTACCTTCGGCTATGGTAAACGGAGGAATGTCCTGAGCCACCGCGCTTGCACCGCCTATCATTGCATGTGCACCTATTTTTACAAACTGATGAACAGGTGTCATTCCGCCTATTACAACATAATCTTCAAGCTCCACATGTCCCGCAAGCGTTGCTGCATTTGCCAAAATACAGTTATTTGCGATTATTACGTCGTGTGCAACGTGCACGTATCCCATAAGCAGGTTGTTATCGCCTATTTTGGTTACGGCTCCCCCTCCTTCGGTTCCGGGATTTATTAACGTAAATTCTCTGATTTTATTATTGTTACCGATAATAAGTTCAGTTTTTTCACCGTGATATTTCAAATCCTGAGGTTCGCTTCCGAGTACCGCATGCGAATAGATGTGGTTATTGTCTCCTATTGTCGTATATCCCGTAATAATTGTATACGGATCGATTATGTTGTTATCGCCTATTACAACGTTTTCGTCAATTATAACACCCTCGCCTATTTTACAGTTTTTGCCTATTTTGCCTTTTATTATTGCTTTTTCGCTTATATTTTCCATAGTTTTTCCATTTGTTTTATTTGTCCATAATCATGGCTTTAAGTTCAGCTTCGCTTACAAGCTCTCCGTCAACATACGCTTCACCTTTTAGCTGCCAGATTTTACCTCTGTGCTTAATTGTCGAAATTTTATATACAAGTTTGTCTCCAGGAAGTACAGGCTTTCTGAATTTCGCTTTGTCAATGCTCATAAAATATACAACTTTATCGTTCAGTTCTTCTTTGCTCATTACCGTAAACGGTAAAATCGCTCCTGTTTGCGCCATACCTTCGATGATTAATACACCCGGATAAATAGGATGCCCCGGAAAATGCCCCTGGAACACCTGGTTTGTAATAGAAATATTCAAATACCCCTCAACATACTCACCCTCTTTTACATCCGTAATTCTGTCAACAAGTAAAAACGGATATCTGTGAGGAAGCATCTCTTGAATCTGATTAATATCATAAACCATATATAATCCTTTTTTATTAAAATTTTATCAAAATTTCTCTTATATCGGGGTATACTTTAGCCTCAATATCGACTTCATACTTTTCTTTTATCTCATCTACGATAATTATAGGTGATAAAGAATATTTAGTATTGGTTATTTTTTCCCTAAACTCAACCTCTTCTTCAATACTCGGAGGGCTTTTGGTTATTTCTTTAACATTTTGATATTTTTTATTTAAAATTTCATTAAATTTGGTAATTTCCACAAAAATTATCTGCATTCTGTTGAAATATCCGATTCCGTCTTTTACAAAATCAATCCTTCCCCTTGCCGGCCTTTGAAGATACGAATAAAACAGAATATAACTATCCTCGATTTCCCATTTTCCCTTTGCACCCCCAAAAGTCTGCCCCGGATTTTCCGTTTTACACTTTTCACTTTTCACTTTAAATTTTACACTGCCTCTTAGCAGTCTGTAGTTTAGGAAATTTTCTTTGATTATTTTATATTCACTCCCCTCATCTTCATATTCGAGCCTTTTTTTATAAATCTCAAGCCTCTCTTCTATGCTTGCGGGAAGAATCTGCCTCGTTACAGGGCTTAACAGCTCGTCTATAATCTCCTGATCCTGCTTTTGCTGCCAGATTCCGTAAATGCACCCGCAGTAGTCCTGCCTGTACATCTGGGTTTCTTTCGCATATATCTGCTGTGCCTGGGTTCCTCCCTTTTTACGGTAATCGGGTGCGTAAAAGTCGATGCCGTACTTTCTTTTTATCACTTTTCCTATAGAATTTAACTGCTCCTGGGACTTCATAGGCGACATCAGAAGCGAAGTGGTTATTTTATCATCGCCGTTTTTTAATGCGAACTCGGCGGTGGCTTCCAATGAATGGTCAAAACATATAGAGCACCTTACACCCTTTTCGGGTTCGTTTTCTTTGCCTTTTACTGCTTTAAGCCAGCTTTCGTAATCATATTCGCCCTCAACGTATTCGATTCCGAGTTTCCTGCATATCCTTTCGGTATCTAAAGATCTTAGTTTAAATTCGCTGTAAGGATGGATATTGGGGTCGTAAAAAAAACCTGTTATTTTCTCATCCGGGAAATCTTCTTTTAATTTTTTCAAAAAATACCCGGCATCAACGCTGCAGCAAAGATGGGCAATCATAAAAAGCCTTTTTAGGAGATAATATAAAAAAAGGAGAGAGTTTTCAACCCTTAGCTAATGCTCGGGCATGAAAGTTCTACATAAATTCTAAATGTATCACCTTCTTCATTTACGAAAAATCTGTGTTTTTTACAGAAGTTTCCATTCATATAGTTTGCTATTTTAAGTGCTTCCCATTCGGCTTCTTCTTTTGATTCAAATGTTTTTGGAAACTCAAGATCGCTTTTTTTGATACATCCACATTGTTTTTCAACATCAACTTTGTACATTTTTGCTCCTTTGAGATAAATTTTGTCCGAAATATATCAAATTTTTTTGCAATTTCAAATTTTTTTGATATATTAAGCCAAAAAAAGGATTCTAATGACTCAAACTCAAAAAGAGATGATGGCACTTGTGGGAGCTTGTACCCAGGAAGCCGGTGATAAATTTTTGGTACCAAATATACTAAACGACGAATTTAATAAAATTCTTACTAAAAAGTTTGAAGTTTACAATGAAGACACTCAGGAAAAATATGATCTTATTATTGACGAAAAACCCGGTGATTTGATTAAAATTTATGAAAAACTAAATGACAAAGGCATATATATCACAACTGCCGCATCACTTGAAGACAGGGATCTTTTTGCGAATTTGAGCAAATTGTTTTATATCGTAATGCCGTATTATTTCATTGAAGATGACGGTTCAAGAAAAGCACTTGTATTCGCAAGCAAAGAGATTCACCCGACAGCGGATCTTATCAGACATAGAAGCGATTTCGTTGAAAACACCCACTATTACCACACAGACATTCATCTTGCAAGTTTTGTACTTCCTAAGTATATTTTTGAAAATATCAAAGACGTAATTAAATTATAAGTGAAAAGTGTAAAGTGAAAAGTGAAAAATTTTCTAACGCAATAGTACTCACAGGCGGCATAGGCACGGGCAAAAGCACCGTCGCTTCCTTTTTAAAAATGTTCGGCTACAAAATAATAGACGCGGACGAAATAAGCAAAGAGGTTTTTGAAGAACAAAAAAACAAAATAAAAGAAATTTTCGGCACAACCGACAGAAAAGAGCTTAGAAGCATAGTATTTAACGACAAAGAAAAACTAAAAACTCTCGAAAACATCATTTTGCCGGAAGTTAGAAAAAGAGTAATAAATTTCGCCGAAAAATATGAAAAAGATGGCGTTAAATATTTTGTGGACCTGCCGCTTTATTTCGAAAAACAAAACTACCCGGAATTTGATAAAGTCCTTGTAATCTACGCCCCGAAAGAACTGCAGGTAAAAAGAGTGATGCAAAGGGATGACGTAAGTGAAAAAGAAGCGCTTTCAATTCTTAACAACCAGCTCGATATTGAAATTAAAAAACAAAAAGCAGACTTCGTAATCGATAACTCAAAAGACTTGAAGCACCTTCAAAAAGAGATAGAAAAGTTTATAAAAGAGCTATAAAGAGTTGTTAAATTAGTTAGTTAAGTTTTTATAGTTATTAAAATTATTACATTTATACCAACTAACCTTAACTAACCTCCAATTAACTTTAATTAACCATAAAAACTTCCCCATAATTTCATTTTCCATTAATAAAGTGCTATAATATTCAAAAGGATTAAGATGGAACAAATATTCGATCTTGACAGAAAAGCCGCTTCAATAATCGAAAATGCGGACAATGAAATAAAAAAACTTTTTGACGAATTCGAAAAAGAAAAAAAAGAATATTTAAACACATTTGAAACTGAACTCAAAAAATACGAAGAAACACTCAAAAAAGATTTAAAACAAAAGCTCTTAAATTATGAATATTCCCTTAAACAAACATTAAAAGAAAAAGAAGATAAATTAAAATCCTTAAGTATTGATAAAGTAAAACTTTTTAATAAAATAAAAGAAGAATTATGCGACCGCTCAAATACGCATATATAAACGCCCTTGTAAGAAGCCTCAAAAGTGCTTTTCTCGATCCAGATAAACTCCTTACAGCAGAAAACAAAGCTGATTTATTTAATATTTTAACCTCAACTCATTATGATAAAATTCTTACAACACCTGAAAATCTATATAACGATATAGATTTTCATTTTAAAAAACTTTATAAAAAAATCACTAAACCTTTAAATAAAAACGAAAAAGAACTTTTCACACTGTTTTTTTCCAATAAAAAAATAGACAAAGTTACTGCACTTCATATTAAAAAATCAATTGATAAAATATCATTAAAAGAAAGACAAGAATTTAAAGAAATAATTGGTGGATATTTTGATTTAATCAATATTTTTACCGTTTTAAAATATAAAATAATCTATTCTTTAAAAATTGAAGATTTTTTTCCTTATTTGCTTCCTTACGGCAATATAGACAAAAATGCACTTCAAAAACTCAGCTCATCCGAAAATCTGTATGAATTTGCCCAAAACCTGCAAGACATTATAAGTCTTCCTTCAAAAAATTACAGTTTTACATCTTTAAAAAAAGAACTTTTCGTAAATTATTACGAATCTTTAAATAAAGTATGGTTCGGATATCCTTTTAAACTATCCGTACCTTTTGTTTTTCTGGTACTTAAAAAGCGGGAAATTTTTAATATCAAAGCCGTTTTTACCGCATTTAGTTACAATATTTCCAAAAAAGAAATAAAAGATATGGTAATGTAAAATGTTTTTTCCTGAAAAAATGTACAAATTGACTTTTGAGATCCCAAAAGACAAAATAGACGGATTTTTAGAAAAACTCGGAAAAGAAAAAATTCTTCATATTAAAAAAGACACCCGTAAAAAACATCCCCTTGTTTATAAAATAAACAATCTTTTAAAAAAAACAGCTGATTTACTTTCCATTATTAACGAGCCTCTACCTGCACATCCAAAAAAAGAAAATTTTCAAATTGAAGAAATAGAAAACATTCTCTCATCTTTAATATCAGTATATGAAGATGTTTCTTTCAAAGAAAAGGAGTATAAAAGAAAAAAAGAATCTCTTCAAAAACTAAATAAATTTTTAAAAGCTTTCAATATATCAAAAGAACAACTGAAATTTAAATTTCTTAAATTCAAAGCTTTTTATTCAACTTACGAAAACTTTGAAGAAATTAAACTTATTTTAAGCGCTTACAATATTTTATGTATTTATGAAGAACTAAAAGATTATATTGCCGTAATATCCGTATATACACCAAAAAATGAATCTAAAACCATTGAAATACTGCAAAAGTTTTCCATAACACCTTTTGATGAAGAACTATTTGAAATTGATGAAAAAACTCTTGAAAAAGAATTACAATTAATTAACAAAAAAAAAGAAACAATTCTGAAAGAAAAAGATGTTATTAAAAAAATATATTCCCATCTTCTATACCTCAAAAATATCTACGAAATCAAAACCGTTTTAAAAGAAAAAAACGGTTTTTACATTCTTGAAGGTTGGGTGCCTAAAAAAAGATACAAACCGCTGCCTTTTGTCAAAAATAAAGAAATTGATTTTATAAATTCTCCTACCCTTCTTAATACACCGAAATTTTTCAAACCTTTTGAAAACCTTGTCAAAACTTATTCGCTTCCAAAACCCTATGAAATTAACCCTACTATGTTTTTTGCGGTTATTTTCATATTTTTATTCGGACTTATGTTCGGTGACATTGGTCAAGGAGCAGTATTGGCACTGATTGGTTATATGTTAAGAAATAAAAAAGAAATACTTGGAAAAATTATGCTTTTAAGTGGTTTGTCTTCAATGTTTTTCGGTGCCATTTACGGACATTTTTTCGGATTTGAACTTTATCATTTCTTTTCCCCTATGGAAAACATAAACAATCTGATTGCTTTAAGCATATTTGCAGGAGCCGTTATAATTTCAACAGGATTTATACTTTATATGAGTACGAATTACAAAAAAAGGGACATCAAAAAACTTCTATTCGGAGAAAACGGTCTTTTGTCATTTGCAATATATCTTCTTCTATTATGGATAGGAATTAAAATATTTATACTTCATACGGATATTAAATTTGATTTGTTAGTACTTGGAATATTGTTTATTGGATTTACCGGTTATACAATATATGAGAGCAAAAAAACTTCACAATCTCTTTTTCACTCGATAATAGGCCTTTTGGAAAACATAACCAATACAGTTTCATTCGTAAGAACGGGTGCTTTTGCACTTGCCCACGCCGCTTTATTTTTAGCGGTTTTTACAATAGCTGAGATGATGGATAAAACCGGTTATTGGATTACAGTTATTTTAGGTAACATATTCGTTATAATACTTGAAGGGGTAATTGTAACGATTCAAACGCTAAGACTTGAATATTACGAATTTTTTAAAAGATTTTACGAAGGAGGAGGATATGAATACAAACCGTTCGAATTATAGGGGCTTAATAAAACTGTTTTTATTTTTACCGATGATTTTAATGGCAGGGGATAATTCTTACGCTTATATAGCTGCAGCACTGGCTGTCGGACTTTCAAGTATTGCAGCAGGAATTGCCGTAGGAATGGTCGGGGCAGCTGCTATGGGAAGCATAGGAGAAAAACCTGAAATTTCTACAAAAGCACTTATTTTCTTAGGACTTGCAGAAGGTATAGCGATATACGGACTTATCGTATCCATTATGATATTAGGAAAAATATGAAAATAGTACTTCTTGGAAACAAAGAAGAATGCCTTGGATTTTCACTTTGCGGGATAGAGACCGTAGAAGTTGACAATTTTGAAGAAAACTTGCAAAAAGTACTTAAAAACAAACAAACGGGTCTTGTTATTATAGCAGATAGATATTATGAAATATTTAAACAGAAATTTTCAAATTACACCAAAAAAAACGCTCTTCCGGCAATTGTGTTTATACCGTCTTTTGAAAAAACATATATGCAAGAAAGTATAAAAGGATATTTATCAAATGTTCTCGGAATCAGACTTTGAAAAACTAAAAAAAGAAGCCCTAAAAGAAGCCGAAAAAATTTCTGAACAAAAAATAAAAGAAGCAAAAGAAAAATTACAATACCAAAAAGACGTTTTTTTTAACAGTCTGAATATAAACAGAGAAAAAGAACTGTTAAACTTAAAGTATGAAAAAATCTTAAAAGAAAAAGAAACCTCACTTTATAAAAAATACGAAAAAGAACTTGAAAAGATTTATAAAAATATTAAAGAAAAAACAACAAACGAACTTTTAACCGTTATTCATAAAAACGGAGAAAGTTTATGCAAATGTTTTTTGAATAAACTTCAAAATTATCAAAAAGGCACTCTTTTTCTACCCAAATACCTAAAAAACAAATGTCAAAGTAATTTTACAACCGTTTATACCGATAATGAATGCTTTATTTTCAAAACAGGCAACAAACACATTGTTTTCGATCCTATTGAAAGTATCAATAAAATATTACAAGGTGAATTATGCTTAAAATAACATCAATCAACGGACCTATAGTAAAAGCCGAATATAAAAATGAAACTCCTTTAATGTATGAATTCGTATATATCGGAAAAAGCAGACTTATAGGGGAAATTATCAGTATAAATAAAAATTTTATTACCATTCAGGTATACGAAGACACAACCTCATTAAAGCTAAACGAACCGGTGTTTTTAACAGGTAGTCTTTTAAGTGCATCACTTGGTCCAGGACTTCTCGGCAGTGTGTATGACGGTATTCAAAGAGAACTTTTTTCAATGCCTGAGAGAATTCAAAAAGGTATTAAATCAAAAGCGTTAAATGAAGAAAAAAAATACTTTTTCAAAGCGTTGAAAAATGTGGGGGATGAGGTAAAAAAAGGAGAAATAATCGGTGAAGTTGATGAAAACGGTATAAAACACAGGATTTTAAGTGATTTTAACGGAATTTTGAATGAAATCGAAAATAAAACGTGCTCAATTAAAGATACCGTAGCAGTAATTAACGGTAATAAACAAAACATGATTAAAAAAAGGCCTTTAAGGATACCTGGAAGTTTTAAAAAAAGACTCTCTCCGAAAATTCCTCTTATAACGGGACAAAGAGTAATTGATTTCATGTTTCCGATAGCAAAGGGGGGCTCCGCTTCAATTCCAGGGGGATTCGGAACAGGAAAAACCATTTTACAGCAGACTTTGGCTAAATACTGTGATGCGGATATAATCATTTATATAGGTTGCGGTGAAAGAGGAAACGAAATGACCGAAGTGTTGGAAGAGTT
Source organism: Nautilia profundicola AmH (assembly GCF_000021725.1). Taxonomy (GTDB): domain Bacteria; phylum Campylobacterota; class Campylobacteria; order Campylobacterales; family Nautiliaceae; genus Nautilia; species Nautilia profundicola. The sequence goes on along the minus strand of NC_012115.1, from coordinate 24,143 downwards.
TCCAAACCTTACAGACCCTTACAGCGGCAAACCGCTTATGAACAGAACTGTTTTGATAGCAAATACGTCGGATATGCCTGTTTCCGCCAGGGAAGCGTCAATTTATCTCGGAATAACTATCGGTGAATATTTTAGAGACCAGGGCTATAATGTTGCGCTTATGGCCGATTCCACTTCAAGATGGGCGGAAGCCATGAGAGAATTATCAAGTAGAATGGGAGAATTACCTATGGAGGAGGGATATCCTGCCGATATTTCTTCTAAAATAGCATCCGTATACGAAAGAGCTTCAATAGTGGAAACATTCGCTTCAAATATCGGATCTCTTAGCATCATCGGGGCGGTTTCACCCGCAGGCGGCGATTTTTCCGAACCGGTCACTATTCATACAAAACGCTTTACAAGTGTATTCTGGGCGCTTGACAAATCATTGGCAAATGCCAGATTTTATCCTGCTATAAATTATTTAAACAGTTACTCAAACTATGAACTCAATGAATGGTGGGAAGAAAAAGGTCCATATATCGAAATTAAGCAATTTTTTAACGATATTTTGCAAAAAGACGCGTCGCTTCAAAAAATAGTAAAACTTTTAGGTGTAGGAGCCCTTCCCGAAGAAGAAAAAATCACTCTTTACACCGCAGAACTTATAAAAGAAGCTTTCTTACAGCAAAACGCTTTTGATGAAACAGACGCATTCTGTACACCGGAAAAACAGATAGAAATGGCAAAAACTGTTGTTTTAATTCATGATTTGTGGCGAAAAGCCTTTTTGACAAAACAGATTCCGGTTGACATATTAAAAAACCAGCCTGTTATTTCCGAGTTTATAAGGGCAAAATATGAAATTAAAAACGAAGAATACGAAAAATATATTGATTTACGCAAAAAAATAGAATCATATTACAATGAATTTATAAAAAATTACGGAGAATAAAATGAGAATCGAATATGAAGGAGCAGTGAAGATAAAAGGAAACCTTCTTTTTTTTGAAACGGTTGAAGGAGTTGGATACAATGAAAGCGTAACTCTCCGATATAAAGACAAAACTCTTAAAGGGATTGTCAGTGCCGTTGATGAAAAGATAACCGTTATAGAAATTTTAGGAGATACTTACGGACTTGATATAAACAATATTAAAGCCGAGTTTCATTTAAAACCTCTTAAAATAAATTTAAGTGAAAACATGGTAGGTAAAACTCTTGATGCATTTGCAAATCCGATAGACGGAATAATGGAATCTGTTGAAAAAGAATCCGATATAAACTTAGGCGCATATAATCCCGCATATAGAGAATATCCTAAAAATATCATAGTTACAGGATTTAGTGCTATTGATGCTTTAAATACACTTGTTAAAGGACAAAAACTTCCTATTTTCGCTTTAAGCGGGCTAAAAAATGATGAGTTTGTCGCAAAACTCGCAACCCAGATATCAATAAAAAATTCTTTAATAATATTAGCGGCAATCGGAATGAGGTTTGAAAGAGCTCAATACTTAATAAACTCAATATCTAATAAAAGCTCGCAAATAACAGTTTTTTTAAATTTGGCCAATGAACCGACAATAAATTCTCTCTTGTTGCCTCGAACGGCTTTGACGTTTGCAGAATATATGGCTTTTGAAAAAGGTAAAAATGTAATAGTAATACTTTATGATATGACAAATTACGCAAATGCCCTGCGTGAAATATCATCAAAAAAAGAGGAAATCCCGGGTAAAAAAGGATATCCGGGATATATGTACAGCGACTTGGCATCCATTTATGAAAGAGCCGGAATAATCAAAGGCAAAAAAGGCTCAATTACACAAATTCCTGTTCTAACCCTTCCGGATGACGATATTACACATCCTATTGCAGATTTAAGCGGATATATTACCGAGGGGCAGATAGTTTTCAGCCGTTCTCTTCATAAAAAAGGAATATTTCCTCCTATAGATGTATTAAGTTCACTTTCCAGACTTATGAATTCAGCTATAGATTCAACACATAAAAGATTCGCTTCACAATTATACGCATCATATGCAAATGCCAAAAAAATAGAAAATTTCGCATCAATAATAGGTGAAGGAGAACTTAGCGAACTTGAAAAACAATATCTCTCATTTGCCAGGGAGTTTGAAAATATTTTTATAAATCAGGAACTTCCGAGGAATATGCAAGAAACATTTGAAGTTGCCAAAAGACTTTTAAAAATCCTTCCGAAAAATGAAATGACAAGACTCTCCCAAAAAGAACTCGGAGAAGTTTATGATAAAGAATAAGTCCACACTCCTCGAACTTAAAAAAGATCTCGAAATTGTAAATGAAGGTGAAGAAATTTTAAGTAAAAAAAGAGATTTGTTGCTAAAAGAAATAATGCAGATAGTGGATATTGTCGATAAAAGAAGAAAAGAACTAAACGAAACAGTAAAAAGCAGTTATAATACTTTAATTAAAGCATTAATGGAAAATCAAAATCTTTCAACAGAATCTTTTGTTCAAACTGAATTAAAAGTAGTACCAAAAAGTTTTCTCGGTATTGTAATTCCAAAAATTAATTTTAAAATCATCCAAAAACCTCAAATTGAATTAAATACTAATATTTTTGAAGATTTAGCAAGGGAGAGTTTTTTTAAAAGTTTAAAAATGATACTTGAACTTGCAGAACTCGAAATAAAAATCTGGAAGCTTTCAACAGAATTGAAACAAACACTTATAAGAGTAAACGCTCTTAAATATCATTACATTCCCACATATGAAAAAGAGATAAAAGAGATTAAAACATATCTTGAAGAAAGTGAAAGAGAGTTTATAGCCATTATTAAAAAACTGAAATAAAAAAGTTATCGGGTTAATTAGTATATTTGTTATTGCTATATTAGTAAACCTCTGGAAAATATTATCTTTAGAAAACATCTGCGGCGTTACAGTCAAAATTTTCTAAAATTTTTGGTACAGTAGTGAAGCCGTTTGAAAAAAATAATATTTTTCAGAGAACAGAATTGATATAATTTTTCACTTTTTAGTATAAAATGATATAATTAATAAAAAGGGTTCACATGAAAACAAATACTATAATAGCAGAGTTTCCTCTTGCAAACACAAAAGAAGGGCTTATTACAGTGTCACATATTAAAGAGCCTTACGGAGAAGGCAGTAAACCGGTTGTAAGTATAGGAATATCATTAAACGGAGATAATGAAAAACCTGATTGGAAAGCTCATATACCTTATGAAAATATTGATGACGTTATAGCGGCACTTAAAGCTGCAAAAGAGAAATTCGCCAAATAATGAGATTTTTCTCTTTCCTTTTACCTATACTGTTGTTTTTAGGGTGTTCAAACAAAATTAATTTAGCGGATTATAGACCGGCTTATATACCTAAAAACACCGCTGCACCTTCAAATTTTTCACCAAAAATCAAAAAAATATCAATAGTCCGATTTCCAAAATATAATTTTAGAGGCTTAAAATTGGACGAAACAGCTACATATAAACTAAATTCTTTACTACAAACATCAAAATTTGTAAAAATAATAAGGATTATAAACAATAATCAAATTAACGAAGAAATAAAAGCTGCCGAAATATCAAAAGAGACAAATAGCGATTTGGGTGCGGATTATTTAATAAAAGGCACTATTTTAAATATATCATATGTTCCAAGATACCATAGAGGATTTTATTACTTTATAAAAAATAAAAATGGGCAAAAAATAAGAAAATACTCTCCTCCGTATTATTCATATGAAGTGTGTTCCCAAATTAACATACAAATCTTCCAGCTTCCTGATTTAAAAAATATATATGATCGTATTTTTCAATCATGTGTACATTACAGAGACGATTCTTCATTTAGAAGATTTTATTCAAATCTGGTATTTAAGTCTATAAACAAAACTGTAACAAATGCTTTTAATTCATTAAAGAAATTCTTTGCTCCTAAAGGATATATTTATGAAGTCAGAAAAAATGGAGATGACTTAATTGCAAAAATTTCTCTCGGTAAGAATCAGGGTATGTATGAAGGATTAAAACTTAATATATACGCATTATCCAAAGATCCTGTAAACGGAGATATTGAAAAATATAAAATCGGTGAAGGAGAGGTCAGCAATTTAATTTTTGATAATTCCTGCTGGATTATTGTGGATCTGGAAGATAATGCTCAACTTAAAATAGGTGATATGGTCGAACCCAACTTTGAAACTTCTTTTTGGGATCTGTTTTAATGAAAAAATGGTTTACATTAATCGTATTAATATTTGTATCTTGTACAAATCCAAAACCTCCAAACTGGTATATACAAACACCCAAAGACAATCAAAACTATTTTTATGCATCTGCGGAAAGCTATTCTAAACAAAATGCGATAAAAAATGCACTTAATGACATAGCCTCAAGAATAAATGTAAAAATTAGTTCCAATTTCGTCATTAATAAAGGAATACATAATCAAAAAACATATAACGAAATATTTCAACAAATTAACGCTCAGGTATCAAATATAAATTTCAACAATTACGAAATATTAAAAATTGACAAAGAAAATGACAAATATTACGTATTAATAAGAATTAATAAACAGAAATTAATAAACAATCTCAAAACAAAAATCAATATCGAACTTAAAAAAATAGATTTCAATGAAAACAGTCCTATAAAACGTGTCATTTATTCATACAACATCTTATATAAACTAAAAAAAATCAAAAGTGATATTTTTATACTGGAATCATTGGGCGTCAATATTTCTAACTATATTGCAAAAATAGAAAATTTAAAAAAAATCGCATTAAATATTATCAAAACCACTGAATTTAATATTGTAACCAATAGGTACAAAAATCAAAGTATAGAAATATTTTCAAAATACCTCATTATTTCAAAAAAAGCTAAAAATTTAATAAAAATCAATATTAGCATTCAAAAATATCACCTGTTTAATGATTATATTATTAAAGGAAAAACAACTATTATTTTAGACAAGTTCTATTCTTTAACGTTTTTGGGCAAATCCATAACATCATATAAAGAGGCAGAGGCATTTGCAAAAGAAGAATATAAACTAAGACTACTTAAGCTTTTAAAAACATTATTTAAAATTAATGTTTTTTAATTTTTGCAAAATAAAATCCGGAATACGCACCTTTTGGTAATATCCTTACTGTTTTTGACACATCTGGATGATATTTTTTATCTTCCCATTCCATTATACCTTTTTGAATATTATCAATCGGAAGATTTACATCTACAACCTCTGCGTTTTCGTATTTGTTTAATAAAAAATCAACACTTTCTTCATTTTCTTCCGGAGCAAACGTACATGTGGCGAAAATCATTTCTCCTCCGGGTTTCAGTGCTTCAAATGCCGAAATTATAAGTTCTTTTTGGAGTTTGGAAAACCTTCTTACCCTCTTAAGATTCCACCATGTAATCCCCTCGTCAAAATCAATATGCGCTTCAGAACTGCAAGGAGCATCCAAAAACACCTTGTCAAACATCTCTCCTGTTGCTTTATATACAAATCTGCCGTCTTTGTTGTATGTCTGAATATTTTTGGCACCGTGTTCTTTAAAGTTTCTTTTCATTCTGAAAAATCTGTTTTTATCAGGCTCTACAGCACTTACCTTCTTAGCTTTTTCGCTGAATATCAGGCTTTTCCCTCCAGGTGCAGCGGCAAGATCCAAAACCCAGTCATTTTCGTCTATATCAAGGGACAGTGCCGAAATAATGGATGAGAGGTTTTGTATGTATATTTTGTTTGCCGTATATGTTTTGGATTTGGTTATTTTTTTTCTATCTTCAATAGGAAGCGTATATACCCACTCGCTCCATTCCACAGGTTTAGGATTGTATCCTTCTTTTTTTAACTCTTCCACCGCTTCAAGTCCCGCTTTGTGGCGGTTTATTCTGAATGAGAACTCTTTTTTTTCTTTCAACCCTTCAAGAATCTTAGGGTTTATTTTATTTATTCTTTCTATAAAAACAGCTTCGTTTTCTTTGTTTCTCACTAAAAAAACTCCTTAATTATATTTTAGGCACTTTAAAAATATCGGGATGAAGAGGCGCCAGTTCTTCATTTCTGTCTATATTACCGTACCATTCGTGAAACTGATCAGCCACTTTAAACAACCAGTCAATCAATTCTTCTTTTACATCATGTTTCTCTCTGGCTTTATCTAATATGTCTTCAACAAAATGTGCGAAATTTTTTATTCTGTCTATTTTTAAATATGCAGTCGCAGATTTCAAATTATGAAACATCCTAAATAAATCGTTAATTGCTTCATCATAATCAGTATAGAGCCTCTCGATAGTTAAATCAAGATTATCTTCCATAATATCGAGAAGCATTAAAAACTCCTCTACAATATTGGAATCAAACTCATTATACAGATAATCTTGTATTTTCATTTTTTATTCTTTCGGCTATATAAGCCTTTCGTATTCATCAAACTCCATTTTCCAAACTTTTGTACCACAAAACCTGTCTCCTTCAGGACATACAGGTTTAATACCCTCTTGATATCTTAACGTACAAGGAGGCATAAATTTATCAGCCGCTTTTACTCCGGCATTTTTTAGTTCTTCAACCTGTGCATAAACAATATCAAATATTTCTTCCTGGGCATTATAACAAAGTCTCATCTGTGCTTTATGAGCAAACTCTTGAAAATCGTTATGTTCTACAATCTCAATATTGTGTGCATTTAAAAGTGCATACGCCGCTTCACCGAAACCTAAAATTTCTTTTTGATTTTCAAAAAAGTCATATGAATACTCTACCGCTCTAACATATAATTCTTTAACACTGTTACAGATTTTCGGCATATAAAAATCTCTTTTATAAATATTCTCAAGTTTTGGACGAACAGCAGGCGAGCGTCTGTGTCTTTGATTTTGCGCATCTGCACTAAGCGAGAGCTTGATATAAGAATTAAAACTACCGAGTATGGCCTCATCAAGATATATGTTTGATGTTCTTAAAACACCAGCATAGTTTGCATTAAGTTCAAAATCATAATCAACTATGTCAAACACCTCAACCTTTTTGGTTACGTTTTTTGCCTTTTTAATTTTTTCTATATCAATATTCGGAAACACTACTTCTTCATTTTCGGCAAACTCTATTAAAGGAGCTAAGTTTTCATCAATTTTCAGCATTTCCCTTTTCATTTGAGATACAAACTCTTCAGCTTCAGCTTTTGCCTCCGGTATCACCTTTACGGCATTTATGTATCTTAAAGCTGTAATGATGTTTACGGTATGGTAAAGATGCGCGTTCATACCCATCGGTAACAAATATCTCGCAAATTCCTGGGCCCTTTTTTTCGCTTCTTTTTTCTTAAACTTTGGAAGTACTTTTTCAATTTCCGGAGTCAGTCTTGAAATAAGCTCTTCATAATAAAAAAACATATTTTCATAATATTTCTGCCACTTTTCCCTGTCTGCGTTTTTTGGGTACGTGAAATTTTCGATTTTCATTTTGGCGTATCTCTGGCTTACCTGCTCGGAATTGTAAAAAGGATGCGCGTGTAAAAGCCTCCAGATCAAAAGCCTGCTCATACCCTCAATCAAAAATGTAAAGTTATAATGCATAAGAGTGGTATGATGCCCGGCTTTAAATATTGAATTTAAAAGATCGTTTTTTTTATCCCACTCAGCCGCACTCTCAGGCGTTACTATATGCTTTCCGAAATAACAGCTTCTTGCACTTCCTACGGCTATGTCGGTCGGTTTGTATTTGCTTTCAAGCGCTTTTACAATCATCAAAATCCTTTGTACATTTCAAAATAAATTGGCTTTCCATTATCAATATAAACAAAATATTTACCTAAATGCTTATATATTTTGAATATTTTAACATTTTGAATAAATTTATCCAAATAATAATTTGAATTATCTTCTAATATATCTATATTTTTTGGGGATTCATATCTCACTAAAGTATTATTTCTTTTACTAACATACCACATTACATATGGTTTAGGTATAAAATATAAAGAGTTACTTGTTTGCATTTTTATAATTGTATAATTTTTATATTGAGTAATATTAATATCATCTGCATTCAAAATATCATAATACAATATTTTCAAAAAAAGATATTTATTATTTTCAAAAGAATATTTTTTCTCTAAATAATCCGAAGCTTTTGATAAAGAACTTATAACATTAGATAAAGCCAAAAAAAGTATAGATAAAATAGTTATAGAAATCAAAACTTCTATCAAAGTAAAAGACTTTTTCACTTTATTTCCTGTTTATAAATAAAAGCGGAATGATATTTATTATATATTTTCATCCTATCTAATAGGATTTTTATACTTTTACCATGTATATTAATATTTTGGGAATATTCAATATTATGTTTCAAATAAAACGTATCTTTTTTTAATTTTTTAATAATTTCATCATTTTTAATATTAAAATCTTTCAGTATCTCATATACATTTTTAGTATTTTTTTCTTCTATTGCCATTACACTCGATTTTAAATAAAAAATTTTTCGTTTATCGATTAAAACAAACATTTTCTTTGCATTACCTGTTATAGAAAATGCCACAGTACTAATTATTAAAGCTAAAAAAACAGCTATCATTACTTCAATTATAGTAAAAGCTTTTCTCATTTCATTATTCCATTACTGGGTTTATACCGTACATTAGTAAAATCTTCTTTAGCACTTTCAAATGAGGAAAACTTCTTTATATAAAAAGGCTTAAAAACATAAAACATCTTATTACACTGTAATATAAAACTTTCTCCTATACCGTTAACAACTTTATATTCAAAAATAATATTTTCATCAAACTTTTTCTTAAAAAAATTATCATTTAAAAACTGATAAACAACCGGGGTTTTACAATAAAATCTGATTTTTTTATTACTTATTATATCACCGTTTTTATATAAAATAATATAACCATTAGGTTTTAACATATCTCTTAATGAAGTCATAGAAAACGTTTGAGAAAAAGTAGGGAAACGAATTACTAAAAAACTAACTGTTAATATTAATATTACAACAATTAGTAGTTCAATTAAACTAAAACCTAATTTACGCATTCGCTAAATTTAATATCTTTATTTTCTCCGCTCCCGCCTTCTTTGCCATCTGCACCTAATGAAATTATTTCAATATTCCCATTATCATTAATATAAATATATTCGTTCCCCCATGGGTCTTTTGGAAGACTCTTAGTATTTAAAAAACCTTTTTCAGGATAATTTTTATATTTTTGAGGATTCGGATTTGTTATTAAGGATTCAAGCCCTTCCTGTGTACTCGGATATGTATCTTCTTCTATTTTAAATGAATCAAGAGCATCTTTAAGTGATTTCATCTGAATACATACAAGTTTCTTTTTGGCCTGTTCACTCTGACCTATAAGATTCGGAACCACAAGGGATGCAATAAGTCCCAAAATAACAACAACAATCATTACTTCAATCAAACTGAAAGCTTTTTTCATAAAAGACCTTTTTATGCAATTGTAGCAAAAAAGAAAACTCCAAAAGGAGTTTATTTAAGAGGTTTATTTGAGCCTATTGAAAGTTCTCCATCATCAATATTAACGCTTATATAATAACCAGAATCAGGATCAAGGAATACAAACTCATCTGTTAAATTTCCATTTTCATCTTTAACCTGAGCTAAACCGTTTAATGTAATATTATTATCAGTACTTGCATTTTGATCCGGATCAATCGTTGGATTTAATACAAGTGTACCGCTGCCAGATTCTGGATCATTGTCACTACACCATTCATCTTTATATTTAAATGTTGTTCCTTCAACTGTTACAGTTCCGTAACATTCATAGTCACTGCCGCTGTCATTATAATAGTAAGTTCCTTTTAAATCTGCATCGGTTAACGCTTTAGCTTCAACTCCTACACCAAATCCACCATCAACATTATCTACTACAATACCAGCTCTTGATGTTCCAGCTCTTATTATTACATTCGCAATTTTTCCTCCTCTTGCATCAAAAACATCTAAATGAGAGCCATTTACTTCCCATGTTCCATAAGATTGATCAACATAATCAGCCCATGTTCCGTTTAAATCCGCAGTATTTGTTGAATTAATTTCTATAATACTAAAATATATGCTCTCATCTGTGTCAAACTCAATATAATTATATTTTTTATTTACAATTAAATTTAAATCTTCTGCTGTAATATTTTTATCAGGCTGTTGTAAACCAACTACAAACGATGTATTTGTATCTGATACTGGAATTACAGCAACACCTAAACTTCCTGAGAAGAAATAAAATATATCATCATCATTTTTGTCTTTAAAAAATACATTTCCGTATAAGTTTTCTATTTCTCTTGTACCGCTTACATTTCCGTACACATTACCGCTAATTTGATAACTGATAGTATTATTTTCTGAATTATATGTAAATGAAGCATAATCCCCCGCACTCGCCGCACCGTTAAACGAATATGCAGTAGTACCCGTCATTGACGGATTTTCAGTGGCATATAAAGTGGCGTTAACTTCACTGATTTGCATTGTAGAGTCATTAACCGTCACACTTATACTTGCAGAACTGTTTTGCTCTAAAATAGTTTTTAATTCTGTAATAATAGGCAAGTTTGTTGAAGTATTAATATCTACTGTTGTTATTGAAGAAAAATCACAAACATCGCTTGCCAAATCGCACCCTGCGATTCCATGCAACATAGCACCTATGTATGACGCAATTGTTGTATTATTTTCGGCTAATACCGCAGGCGTAATTTTATAATTATTAGTCGACACATTTAAATCAGCTAATACACTATTTCCGATTTTCAATTCCAATTCCACCGGAACAGACACATTATTTAACGTAAATACACCATTACTATCTGTTGTTGCACAAGTAGAAGTATCTTTAACACAAACGGTTATACCCTTTAAATAACTTGCTTCAACCGTTCCGCTAACTGAAGGAGTACTACTTCCTCCACCTCCACATCCAATTAATATCATAGAAGCTGCTATACCTGATAAAAGAACTTTTGCAGATGTTTTCATTTTCAATCCTTTAATATTGAATTAATTTATTATACATCTAAATATAATATTATGTCAATATATTAACTAAAAATTAATATATAATTTTATTAAGATTAAAATAAAAATTATCAGGTTATAAAAAAATGAAAAAATCTATTGCATTATTAATTACGATATTTTTTTTATTTATTGTATTAGGAATAATAGGTACAATATTAAATTTATTTGACAAATATTCATCAAAAGAAAATTTATATATATCACAAAATTCTGTTATTTTAAAACAGTCTTTAAAAACTCTTTCTAAACTTACTGAAGATATAAAAACATCAAAAGATTTACAAAAGATTTTTACAACGTTTTCATTATCAAACAAAGAAGGAAATTTCAGAATAATCTATAATATTACTCCTATATTTAATAAAATAGACATTAATGCAATTAATAAAAAACAAATATATTTAAATGACTACCTAATAAATATTCTTCAATATTATAATATTATGGATCCTATATTTTTTATAAACTTAATTAAAGATACTATAGATAAAGATAAAACAGAAAGAGAAGGGTATAGTGAGATAATTTTAAAAAATCCAAATTTTCAAAACGGAAAAATATATAATTATAAACATTTTAAAAAAATATTAAACTATTACTTTAAAATAACACATGATAGAAATATTTTTAATATTCCTTGGAAAAAATTAATTTTTTTTGGAAATGGAAACAACCACATATTAGAATGCAATTTTTTAACTAAAGATATTGTTAAATTTATGGGATTAACTATTGATAAACCTAATTGTCAAAATATATTAACCAACGATAATAATCAAACAATAAATAAATACGATATAATAGAATTTACAAACAATAATTCGTTTTGGATAAATGTAAATATTAAATACTATTTAAATGAACAAAATTATACTATTGACATAGTTTATGATATTCATAATAAAAAGGTTATTTCAATTGAAAGTCATACTATATACTAAAGATTTTAATGAAAAAATAAATGAACCGGTTGATATAATACTTTCTCCACAATTTTACTGGATTAAAAAAATAGACATTCCAATCAAATCATTAAAAGACGCTAAAAAATTATCAAAAACACTTTTTAAATTAGATGATACATATTTATACGATGCTTTTGAAATAAATGGAAAATATTATGCTTATGCAATTAAAAAAAACATCAATATAAATATTGACAAAAAATTTATTAATTCCATTAGACTGGCACAAACTGAACTATATGACTTTAATATTATTAATGTCTCAAAAAATTATTCAATTCAAAAAATTGATGATTTACTTTTTTGTTTTCCAAATATTAAAAATGCACCCTATATTAAAGACATATTACCTTCACTTAAGTTAAGTAAAAATAAAATCAATATTTTCAACAGAATAAAATTAAAGAAATCCGTTGTAATCAGTTTGTTATTACTATTTTTATTTATAAATATTTCTTTTTTGTTAAATATAATAAAAAACAAACAAACGGTAAAAAATTTAGAACTAAAAAAAGCAAAAATAATTCATAAATATCATTTACCAAAAACTACTTATCAAATAAAAGCAATATTAAATGAATTGAAAGAAAAAGACTTCAATCAAAATAAAATAAAAAAAGATTTAGAGTTTATTACTAAAACCCCTTTAAAAAACGATGAAACATTCATTTCTCTTTCATATGATAAAAATCGTTTTGATATTGAAATAAATTCAAAAAGAAACTTTGATAATTATTTCAAAAAAAAGTTCATTAAAGTTAATTCAAATATAAATAATATATATAAAGCGAGCTTATATGAATAAACGTATAACAATTTTGATATTTTTACTAACGTTAATACTTACTGCCATATTATTTAACCAATATATCTCATCTAAAAAACAATTGAAAAGCGAATTAAATAATTATTTAGAATTCAAAAAAAATGTAAATGAAATTAAATATTTAAAGAATAAATACAACACAACAATTATTAAATCAGTTAAAAAAATATGTAATATAAATTATAAAAATAATTTAATAATTTTATCATGTAATACAGAATTAAAAAATTTAAATAAACTAACTTTATTTTTAAAATCAAACATTAAAATAAAATCATTTTCTATTGTAAAAAGTGATAATCATATACTTTTTAAAGCGGAGATATTTAAATGAAAAAAATAATTATTATAATAAGCGCTTTTTTTATAGGCTTATATATTTTTATGCCTAAAAAAGAATTATTTTTTTTAATTCAAAATTATTTAAAAAAAGAAAATATTTATATTAATACTAAAATAAATCAAACTATAACAGGTCTAATTTTTAATAACGGGCAAATATATTATAAAAATATAAATGTATGTGATTTTAATAAAGGTATTTTAAATATATATTTAATACAAAATAATTTATATATAAAGGATTTAAAAATAAATATTGGAAATTATTTTATTAAAAAAGCTTATTTAAGCCATAATATTTTAGATCCTTTTATTATAAATATAAATGCTTCTGCAAATTTTGGAGATATAAAAGGAAAAATAGACATTAAAAATTCTTTTTTAAAGATATACATTATCAATATTAAAAATCAAACAATTAAAAAATTATTAAAAAAAGATAAAAAAGGATATTACTATTATGTCAATTTTTAAAAATGTTTTATATTTTTTCACAGCTTTTTTTGGTGCTTTTTTATTTTGGAGTATTATAAAATTATTTCTACCGAATATACCTGTAACTAATATTCATGAACAAAAAAAATATGAATTTTACAATATAAATCTTTCAAATATTTTCATGAAACAATTTAATAAAAAAATCTCTAATTTAAATCTCAATGAATCATTAAATCAATCTGAACAACTAAAAAACATGATATTAAAAGCAATATATAATGATGGAAAAAAAGCATTTATTATTATTGAAGCAAATAAAAAAAATATTTTCATAGATATAAACGATTCTTTTAATGGTTATAAACTTATAAATATAAATCATGATTTTGTGGTATTTACTAAAAATAAACAAAAATATATTTTAACATTTAAAAAAAATATCCAACAAAATAATTTAAATACATCCTCAAGTACAATCAAAGTAAAAAAACAACTTATACAAAAATTTAAAAAAAATCCTGCACTTATTTGGAATGACATAGGAATAATTAAATATCCATACGGTTATAAAATTACGTATATAAAAAAAGATAGTATATTTGATAAAATAGGTTTAAAAAAGAGTGATATTATTATAAAAGTAAATAATAAATATTTAAAAAATGATTCACAAGCATGGCAACTATATAATAATATAGATAAATTCGACAGCCTCTCTATTGAAATCAAAAGGAATAATAAAAAAAAGGTTTTGAATTATGAAATTGATTAAATTACTTATATTGTTAACTATTATGATTTATGCTCAAAAAATAGATTTAACCTTTAAAAATTTAGAAATAAACGATTTTATCAAAATGGTTGCTAAAATTACCAATAAAAATATATTATTAACAAATGATTTAAGGGGAAAAGTTAATTTTATTTCAGTTAAACCCGTAAATGAAAATGAAATTTACGATATTTTATTAAATATATTAAGATCAAAAGGTTATACTCTTATAAAAGAACATGGTTATTTAAAAGTTATAAAAAGCGCTGATGCAATAAAGGAAGCTCCTCCAATAGGAAAAAGTGATATTTATCAAATTAGAACAGACATAATAAAATTACATAATATATCAGCCAAAACTGCATATACTCAAATAAATTATTTAAAAAGTAAATATGGGAAAATTATATTAAATAAAGACAAAAATTTACTTATTATTACCGATTATCCTAAAAATCTTAAAATAATGAAAAAACTCTTATCTAAAATAGATACATTAGATAAACCTGATATAATCTTTTTTAATCTCCAAAATACTCAATTATCTAAAATATATCCTAAAATAACTGAAATTTCCAATACTCTATTTAATGATAAAATATATAAATATAAAATAATAAAAAACGATAATTCTAATGGCATAATATTAGTAGGACCAAATAAAGTTATACAAAAGATTCTTCAACATATAAAACAATTAGACACTAAACCAAAACAATTAGATCAAGTTACCGAAATAATCACATTAAAAAATTCTGATGTTACAAATATGGCAAAAATTATTCAAAAAATTGTTTCTTTAAAATACAAAAAAAATATACCTTCTATTACAGAAGATAAAGAAACAAATTCTTTAATAATAATAGCAACATTGGAACAAATGGATACAATAAAAACTATTATAAAAGCTCTTGATATACCTAAAATGCAAGTTTATGTAAAAGCAAGAATATTGGAAATAAGTAATTTAAAGGCTTCACAAATTGGTAATAAATTAGGATTATATGCTGGAAGTGGAACAGGAAGTGGATTATATACACTTAGTGCCAATATGGGTGGACCCGCTATAGCATTTGATGTGACTTCTTTAGGACTTAGTATTCCTACTATAAGGCAGGGATTAGCATTAGGAGCAACAATAGATTTACTTGAAACATTCGGAGCGGCAAAAAAATTAAGCGAACCTTCAATCTTATGTATAAACAATACCCCTTCTACAATATATGTAGGTAAAACAATTTCTGTCAAAACAGGTCAAACAACTTCTACATCCACAAGTGTGTCATATTCAAGGCAAGATATCGGTCTTACTTTAGAAATTAAACCGAGAATTGATAGTGATAATAAAGTCTCATTAAATGTAAAAGCTGTAGTTGAAGATATATTACCAGGATCACCTGACCTTACTCTTCCAACAACATCAAAAAGAGATATTAAAACTACAACAATAGTCAGTAACGGTCAAAGTATTATAATAGGGGGACTTGTCAGAAATAATAAAGATATTACAATTAAAAAAGTACCTTTTTTTGGTGATATACCTATTATAGGAGCTCTTTTCAGACATAAAGAAGTTAATGAAGATAAAACTACTCTTGTGATTGTATTAACTCCTTATATCGTTAAGCAAAGTACAGATCTTGATAAATTAAGATTAACTCTTGGTAAATTAAACGAATTAGAAAGAAAATTTGCTCTTGAATATATCAAGAAAAAGAATTTAAAATGAACAAAATAAATAATATAAATCCAAAAGCTATACAATTAGATAGTTTCAATATTGAAGATGGAATAAAATTCTCACTTCTTCCTGGAAGATACAAAGATAAAGATTTTTTTTTTACAAATGAAGAAAATTTAATAGATGCTCTTAATTTCTATAATAAAACACAAATACCTTTAGATATTATTATTACTGACAATGAGTCATTTAATAGACTTTTAAATCAATTTTTGGAAGTAAAAACTCAAAAAGAATTTCAAAATAGTGATATTGAAGTTGAAGAAGAACTTTCACTTGATGATTTTATAAAAAATAGTCTTGATATTTTAGATTCAGAAAATTCAGCACCTATTATTAAATTTGTAAACTCTATGTTTTTTCAAGCAGTAAAAAAAAGAGCAAGCGACATACACATAGAAACACACGAAAATTTCGGAACCATAAGATTCAGAATAGACGGAGTGCTCATAACACAGGCAACCATCCAAAAAAACATAGTAAACCTCATTATAAACAGAATAAAAGTAATCTCAAACCTCGACATAAGCGAAAAAAGAATACCTCAAGACGGAAGATGCCAGATCAAAATCGCAAACAAAACAACCGATATAAGGGTGTCCATAATCCCTACATATTTCGGGGAAAAAGCTGTACTGAGGCTCCTTATGGAAAGTGAAGACATTCCTACCCTGAAAGATCTGGGGTTTGATAAAACCGTCACGGAAGGGTTTAAAGAACTGCTTGAGCACTCATACGGAATGATTCTCGTAACGGGTCCTACCGGAAGCGGTAAATCCACTACCCTTCACAGCTTCCTGCAGACAATCGCAACACCGGAAAAAAACATAATAACAATAGAAAACCCTGTGGAATACAAAGCAAACAACATAAACCAGATCCAGGTAAATAACAAAGTGGGACTTACTTTCAGCTCGGGACTTAGAAGTATCCTAAGACAGGATCCCGATATCATAATGGTAGGGGAAATCAGGGATAAAGAAACGGCGACTATCGCAATCCAGGCAGCTCTTACGGGGCATCTGATGCTCTCGACCCTTCATACCAACAACGCAGCCGCAACCATTACAAGGCTTATGGACATGGGGGTTGAGCCGTTTTTGATTTCATCATCACTTATAGGGGTTTTATCACAAAGGCTTGTAAGAATACTGTGTGAGTGTAAAGAAGAAGACGAAACCTATGAATTTAAACAGATAATATCAAAAGATCCCACCCTTCAAAACTACACACCAGAAAAGATCTATAAAGCAAAAGGATGCCCTAAATGTAATTTCACCGGATATGTAAAAAGAAGGGCGGTGGGAGAGCTTTTCATAATGAACGATGAAATAAAAACCCTTATCGCAAACGGTACAAACGATATAGAACTTAAAAACAAAATGATCGAATACGGAATGAAAACCATCAAACAAAACCTTTGTGAACTTGTAATAAACGGGGAGACGTCTCTTAGCGAAGCAATAAGAGTCGGGCTTAAAGATTAGGAGGGAAATTGTATTTTAAATACAGCGCCTATGATAAAAACGGAAAAACCGTAAAAGGTAAAATAGAAGCGTCAAACGAAAAAGAAGCCTTATCAAAACTTGAGGGCCTTTACGTTACGGATATAAAACCTGCAAAAAACATTTCGTTTAACATCTCTTTTTCAAAAAAAGTACCAAGAAAAGAGCTCTCAAAACTGTTTAACTCTCTCGGGCTTTATTTAAAAGCCTCCATTCCGCTAATCAGTGCGATAAACCTGAGTAAAAACCAGACAGACAACTCCAAAATTATAAAATTCCTCGATTATATACAAAACTCCATTAAAGAAGGAAAATCGTTTTACGCTTCTCTTGAATCCCAAAACTTTATCAATTTACCCAAATACGTCACAAGTACGGTAAAAATAGGCGAAGAGAGCGGAAAACTCGACATAGTACTTGTTGAGATTTCCAAGTTTTTAAAAGACGAAGAGAAAATATCTTCAAAAACGTCACAGGCACTTGTATATCCTATGTTTATTATTATCGTGGCGGTGTTTATGATTTCATTTATGCTCACAACGGTGGTGCCGAAAATTGTCAAGGTTTTTGAAAACCTGCACCAAGACCTCCCCGCTATTACAAAAATAGTAATAAACACCGGAAATTTCCTTCAGCACTCCTGGCAGGCTATTTTGATACTGTTTATCGTATTTGCTGCGGGGTTTAGAATAATGTATAAAAAAAATTTGAAATTCAGATATTCCATACATAAATTTCTTTTAAAACTGCCTGTTATAAAAAAACTGATCGTCTCAAAAGAGCTCGGCAGATTCTCGTACCTTACATCCGTACTTACAAACGCGGGGGTAAACTACATAAACGCCGTAAATATGTCTGTAAACACAATAGACAACGAATACATTAAATCGGTATTTCAAAAAGCACTTCAGGATGTAATAGAAGGTAAAAAACTCTCTGTTTCACTCAAAAAAGCGGGGTTTGATTTT
Source organism: Nautilia profundicola AmH (assembly GCF_000021725.1). Lineage (GTDB taxonomy): Bacteria > Campylobacterota > Campylobacteria > Campylobacterales > Nautiliaceae > Nautilia > Nautilia profundicola. The sequence continues at coordinate 5,516 of NC_012115.1, read as the reverse complement.
GATAAAAGTTTTCTTCAGGCTCTCTCTTTGGCGGAAGAAACATCACAGATCGATGAGGTTTTAGGAAATATAAGCGAACTTTATTTTGAAGAAAGCGAATCTCTTACAAACACGCTGCTATCTCTTCTTGAACCTGCTTTAATAGTATTTGTAGGGGTAAGTATAGGATTTATAGTAACTGCTATACTTCTCCCTATGTTCAGTATGAGTATTATAAAATAATTATTTTTCTATTTTGTCGCTGTCGATTTCGATTACGGTATGAACGTTGCCTCTCGGGTTGAAATCCATTGTGATTTTCATATATTTAGGTTTCAGTTTATTATAAAGAGTATCAAATATTTCGTTTGCGCTGTCTTCGTGTGAAATGTATCTGTTCATAAATGAGTTGATATAAAGTTTTAAAGCCTTAAGCTCAACAACCCACTCATCCGGCGTATATTCAAGATATACGGTTGCAAAATCAGGATATCCGCTTCTTGGACATTTACACATAAATTCAGGAAGCGTTATTTTGATCAAATAGTTTTTTTTATGTTTATTCGGCCATATTTCCATATTTTCAGGATTAAATTCAAGAATTTCTTTTTCACCGTATCTGATTTCACTCATTATGTTCCTTATACGTCAATATTTTCTACTTCTTTTGCGTTTGCTTGGATAAACTCACGCCTTGGTCCTACTTCGCTTCCCATAAATAGTTCGAATTTTTCAGCGGCATTTTGGGCATCATCCATAGTTACCTGGATAAGCACCCTGTTTTCAGGATTCATTGTTGTTTCCCAAAGCTGCTCAGGGTTCATCTCCCCTAACCCTTTGTATCTTTGGATGTGTGCGCCTTTTCTCGCTTTTTCTACAACCTCGTCAAGAAGTTCCAAATAATCTCTATCAATTATATCTTTATATTCCTGAAGTTTCTGATAAACTTTCTTAGCTTCAACAAACAGCTGATGGTTTAGAAGTTTATCGTCAATTGTAATTTCTTCAAGTCCTCTATTTGTCTGAATATAATAATGATCGTCATGTTTTGAAATAATATTAAATCCAAGACTTTCAAGGAATTTAGGAAGTTCTTCCAAGTTTCCGTTTTCAATTAAAAATCTTATAACCTCAGGTATGTTGAATCTTTTTGAAAGTCTGTCAAGAAGCAGTTTGTAAAGTGCCGCGTATTTTAAAAGCTCTTTAAGCTCAGGTTTCCCTACTCCCGTAATATCGATTGAATTTATACCTTGCTCAATTAAAAACTCATTTAGTTCTTTGTCATCTTTTAGGTATTTTTCGATTTTACCTTTTTTGTATCTGTAAAGAGGAGGCTGTGCGATATAAAGATATCCATTTTCGATAACCTCTCTTAAGTGGTTGAAGAAAAACGTCATAATAAGCGTCTGGATATGGCTTCCGTCGACGTCGGCATCCGTCATGATTATAATTTTGTTGTATCTGATTTTGTCTATGTCAAAATCTTCGCCTATTCCTGTTCCTAGTGCAGTGATTATGTTTTTAATCTCTTCACTACTAAGAGCTTTAGCGTCAGTGGATTTTTGGGTGTTTAAAATTTTACCTCTTAGTGGAAGAATTGCCTGGAATACTCTATCTCTTCCTTGTTTAGCACTTCCTCCCGCACTGTCACCCTCAACCAGATATAATTCACTCTCAACCGGATCTTTGCTCTGACAGTCGGCAAGTTTTCCAGGAAGCGTACCTACACCTACTTTTGCCTGCTTTCTTGTAAGATCCCTCGCTCTTTTAGCAGCAATTCTACTTCTTGCAGCAGCAATTGCTTTTTCAGCTATAAGTTTTGCTTCGTTTGGATTTTCTTCAAAAAATCTTGTCAAATATTCATAAGTAACTTTTTGAGTAATAGGTTTAACGTATGAACTTCCGAGTTTACCCTTAGTCTGTCCCTCAAACTGAGGTTCGCTCATTTTTACGCTGACAATCGCATTAAGTCCTTCTTTTACGTCATCTCCGGTAATTTTAAGATTTTCTTTTAGTTTTATATTTTTATTGATGTAATTAATTACGGCTTTACTGAGCCCCGCTTTAAATCCGCTTTCATGCGTTCCGCCTTCTGGGGTTCTAATGTTGTTTACGAAACTTAATACCTTTTCATCATATCCACTGTCATAGCATAAAGCCACCTCAACATCAAGTGCTTTTTCTTCGTCGCTGTAATGGTCAGTGAAATATATTACGTCACTTATACATTCTTTATTCGTAAGTGTTTTAACAAAGTCCTTAATACCGCCTTCATAATGATAAACTTCTTTTACGCCGTCGTTTTCGTTTTCGAATTTAATTGTGATATTAGGATTTAAATACGCAAGTTCTTTTAATCTTTTTTGTAGTATTTCACTTTTAAAAGTAGTAGTTTCAAATATTTCTTCATCAGGCCAGAATTGAATAGTTGTACCCGTTCTATTAGTAGTTCCTATTACTTCAAGATCCGTAACAGGCTTTCCTCTTTCAAATTCCTGTCTCCATATTTTTCCGTCTCTTTTAATAGTCATTATAAGTTTTTTAGCAAGAGCGTTAACTACTGAAACCCCTACTCCGTGAAGACCGCCTGAAACTTTGTATGTTTTGTTATCAAATTTACCACCTGCGTGTAAAACAGTTAAAACAACTGTAGCAGCAGGAATTTTTTCTTCAGGGTGTATATCAACAGGAATACCCCTACCGTTATCTGAAATTTCGGCACTTCCGTCTTTATTAATTTTTACTTTTATTTCATTGGCATATCCTGCCATTGCTTCATCTATAGAGTTATCAACTACTTCATAGATTAAATGGTGAAGACCTTTTACGGAAGTATCTCCTATGTACATTCCGGGTCTTTTTCTTACAGCTTCAAGACCCTTTAATACTCTAATATTCTTAGCACCATAATCGCTCATTAAATTCCTTTTGAGTCATTTTTTAATATTATATCAAATATTAAGAGGCATTACTATTGTTATGAAGTTTTCATCTTTAAGAACAAACGGTATATTCGGTTCATTCAGGCCAAGTACAAATGTATCGTTTTCAATTACATTTAGAAAATCCATAATATATCTACTGTTAACTGCAAATGTAAAATCTTCTAACGGAGTATTTAAATCAAAGCTTGTTTTTGCTTGCATAGTTTCATCACTGATACTTTCAAAAATAATTTTATCGTTTTTAATTGTAATTTTTACTTCATTGGAAATAATACTTACTTGTTTTAAGTGAGATAAGAACTCTCCTTTTGGTATATTCAGTTCATATTTTAAACTTTGAGGTATAATTTTTTCGTAAGCCGGAAATTTTCCATTTATTAGTTTTGTAAAAAATAATATTTCGTTATTTTTTAAAATTAAGTAAACATCGTCATAAAAGATTTGCATATCATCTCTTATTACCCTTTTGATTTCGGCAATACTTCTTTTAGGAACTATTATTTTTGAATCCCTTGCCTTTGCCTTTGAATAATATACGGCAAGTCTTCTTGTATCAGTTGAAACAAAATTTGTTTTTTCTCCTAAATCAAACAATGCACCGTTTAATTCATATTTCGGATTGTTATTGTCTATAACCGGGTAGATTTTTTTGATAGCTTTGTTTAATTCTTCAGTTTCGATGTCTATTTTGTTCATTTCATCTGTATTTGGAAATTCCGGAAATTCACTTGCATTAAAAGATGTTAATTTATATATTGAGCTGTCTTGTGTAATTGTAATTTGATTTTCTTCCGTTTTTATTTCAATTTCTTTGTTTTGAAGTGTTTTTATAATATCAAGAAATCTTTTTCCGTTTATAGTTACTGTTCCCGGTTCGATTATTTCCGCATTAGTAATTACTTTTATACCTATTTCTTTATCTGTAGCTTTTAAAATTAATTTCTCATTCGCTTTTATGAGTATGTGTGAAGTTATTTGCGTATTGTCTTTTTTTTCCGTAAAAGGTATTATTTGATTCAAAATGCTTTCGATTACCGGCTTTTCAATTCTGATATGCATTTTATCTCCTTATTTAAATTTAGATAATAGTAATAATAAGTCACGTTAAAATGTGAAAAGATAAATTTTTCCCCATTATACCTAAAATTAGGCCGTGAATGTGAAAAACTTTTTTCTTCAACTTATTCACTTTTTTTGATTTGAATTTTATTTTTGAGCTCTTCTATTTTAATTCTGAACTCACTGTCTTCTTTAAGTTTTTTATTAAAACTTTTGATGGCATGGCTTACCGCACTATGATCTCTTAGACCGAAATATTTTGCAATAATCGGAGTTGATTCTTTTGTAAACTCCCTTGCGAGGTAAATTGCGCATCTTCTGGCAGCCACTATGTTTTTGTTTCTGCTTTTTGAAACTATTTCACTCGGTTTAATGTTAAATTCTTTTGCTATAAGTTTTATAATATCTTCAAGTGTAATTACCTCTTTTTTGTCTTTTATATGCTCTTTAAGCGCCTGTTTTGCAAAATCAAGCGTAATTTCGCTGATTCCGAGGATCTTGGACATTGCGTTGATTTTTGTAATCATTCCTTCGATTTCCCTGATGTTCGAGTCAAGCTTTGTGGCAATATATTCGATAATTTCTTCCGGCAGGTATATTCCGTTTAGTTCGCATTTTTTTCTGATGATTTCTATTTTTGTTTCAAGTTCCGGCGGCTGGATATCGACTATCAGTCCCGCTTCAAATCTGCTTCTGAGTCTGTCTACGAGGTCATAAAGTTTCTTAGGAGGCCTGTCGGCTGTGAGGCATATCTGTTTTTTCTGGTTATAGAGTTCGTTGAATGTATGGAAAAACTCTTCCTGGGTTCTTTCTTTTCCCGCGAAAAACTGTACGTCATCTATGAGTAAAACATCGCAGTTTCTGTATTTTTCGTGAAATCTCTCAGGTGTTTTCATCCTGATGTTTTCGGTAAATTCATTCATAAACTGTTCACTTGTTACATACAGTACATTTAGTGAGCTTTTTAGGTAGTTACCTATTGCCTGAAGCAGGTGGGTTTTACCAAGTCCAACCCCTCCGTAGATAAACAGTGGATTATAGTTTTTACCAGGATTTTCGGCTACACTTTTTGCTGCGGTATAGGCAAACTGGTTTGATGGTCCTACTATAAAACTCTCAAACGTATATTCAGGAATTAATACACTCGGTGTAGTTGGTTCGATAATTTCTTCTATAGTTAAAGGTCTATGCGATATTTCTTTAGTAACTATATCGATTTTTGGTTTTATTCCGGTTTCTTTTTCATACAGTTCGCTTATTTTGTTTAAATATTTTCTTTTTACAAAATTGGCGATAAATATATTAGGAGCTTTGATAATCAGGTGTGTGGAAGTAGAATTTTTTTCGTCAAATTCCAAATTTTTGATAAATTTATTATAATTCACAAGGTTTTCACTTTTTAGTGATTTTTTTATTTTGGTAAATATGCTCAATGTTGTCCTTTGTGAATAACTTTTTTTTCACATTGTGAATTTGTTGTGAAAAATTATGTGAATTAAATTTTATCATATCGGAGAATAAATGTAAAATAGT